>NC_015499.1:1675000-1898865 GCF_000212395.1 Thermodesulfobium narugense DSM 14796 | reverse complement strand
TTTTATCATAGATAGGTTATCGTAAATATTCTAAATTCTAAATAGGTTTGAGGTGGTAATTATGTCAAAAAGAACTTATCAACCAAAAGTTAGAAAAAAGTTTAGAGTACACGGTTTTCTTAGCAGAATGAGTACTAAGGCAGGTAGAAAGGTTATTAAGGCGAGAAGAATGAAAGGTAGACATAAACTTACTGTTAGTGCTTAGTAAAAAAGTTTTACTGAATAGTTCACAGGAAATAATGAAAATATTTAATTCTAAAAGAAGAGAAGGCCTTTTTTTCACCCTTTTTTATCGGCCTTCTCAATATTTTAGGATTTGTGTTATTGTATCTAAGAAGGTTACGAAAAGATCAGTTATGAGAAATTATATGAAAAGATTCGTTAAGGGTTTTTTTATAAAAGAATTTATATATAAAGCTGACAAAAAAGTTTTTTTTGATATGATATTTTTAGTAAAAAGGCCTTTCTCTAAAAAAAACAAAAGTGAGGTTTTAAAAGAATTAGAAGAGTTATGCAAAAGTATGTAGGCTACTTCTTAATTTTTTTAATAAGATTTTATCAAAAATTTATCTCCCCTCTAAAGGGAAGAAGCTGTATATTTTATCCTACTTGTTCTGAGTATGCAATTATTGCTATTTCAAGGTTTGGGCCCTTAAAAGGCAGTTTTTTAGCAACAAAAAGAATATTAAGATGTCATCCTTTTAATCGAGGTGGTTATGATCCGGTTCCAGAAAAAACTATTAGTTCGAGAGGAGAAATGAAATAGTGAATTCCTTTTTTAGCTGGTTTGACACTAACGTTTTTCATCCTATTTTTTATTCTTTATTAAGTTTTTTGCATGATTTTGGTTTGGTTATTATCCTTATTACCCTTTTAATTAGAGCTTTGTTGTGGCCTCTTAATCATATATCTCTTGATCAGATGAAAAAAATGCAAAAACTTCAACCCAAAATTAAAGAACTTCAAGAGAAGTATAAATCTGATCCACAAAGACTTCAAACGGAAATGGTAGCTTTTTATAAAAACAACAAGATAAATCCTTTTGGTGGATGTTTGCCTATGCTTATTCAATTGCCTATCCTTATTGCTTTTTATTATTTTTTACTCAGCCCTGAATTAAAAAGTATTATCGAACAAACGCATTCGGCAGTTAACTTTTTATGGATTAATGATATAACTGAAAAGGACCCATTTTATATTTTGCCTGCTTTACTTATGATAACGACTTATATTCAACAAAAGATTACTACAAATACCGCTGATAGGATGCAAAGGCAGATGCTTTTAATAATGCCGCTTTTTTTGGGCTTTATATCTATTCAATTTCCTGCAGGAATATTAATTTATTGGAACGTTTCTAATATAATTGGTATCATACAATCATTTATAGTAATGAGAAAACATGCATGATGGTTAAAGAAATACTTGTTAGTGCTAAAAGTCAAGAAGAAGCTATTAAAAAAGGTCTTGAACTACTTGGTATTGATGAGGATTTTAAATATGACTATGAAGTTTTAGAACAGCCGAAAAAGGGTTTATTAGGTATAGGCTCAAAAGAGGCGAAGATAATTTTAAGATACACTCCCACCATTGATGAATTGATTTCTAAGGTAATAAAATCTTTAGTAAAAGAAATTCCAAGCAGTAATTTTTCTATAGATTTTAATCTTAATGAGAACACCTTTTATGTAGATGTAAGAGGTGAAAATTTAGGTTGTCTTATAGGTAGACACGGGTTAATTTTAAAGTCTATAGAGTTTTTGCTAAATAGGATAGCAAAAATTAATTTTAATAACTATCAAATTAATCTTGATATCAATAATTATTGGAAAGACAGAACCTCATTTTTATACGAGCTTTCTGACAAGCTTGTAAAAAAATGTATTAAATATAAGAGAAAAGTTGAATTTTTACCACTGCCAGCACATGAAAGAAAAGTAATTCACGTCTATCTTTCAAAACGTAGCGATCTTGCCGTTTATAGCGTTGGCTCAGGTAGAAGTAGACACATAGTAATTGAACCAGTCAATAATGATAAAAGATGATATATTTTTCGATGGTCAGAAATTTAATTTATTGTTTAAAAAATATTTGTCTAATTTTACTAAATATTTAGATGAAATTTCGCTATATTCAGAAAAGCTTTTTTTATACAACAAAAGACACTCCTTAGTTTCGTTTAATTCTGTTGAAGAATTTTTCTTTAAACATGTATATGATTCTTTATTTCCGACTGTATTATGTCCTGATTTTTTCAGTACAAAAGAGTTTCTCGATATTGGAACGGGAGCAGGAATTCCTGGTTTAATTTTGTCAATTTGCTTTCCTGAAAGTTTGTGGATATTATTGGAGCCGAAATATAAAAGAGTTATCTTTCTTGAAGGCGTAATTTTAGAACTTGATATAAAAAATGCTATTGTTTTTCAAGAGAGACTTGAAAATTTAAAAGAAATTCCTGAGAGAGTAATTTCAAGAGCAACCTTTCCTTTGAAAAAAATGTTTTTAACTTTAAAAAAACAACATAATCTTACTGTCGGATTATGGATAGGGAAAACTTTTGATAACTCTATTTTAGAAAAATTTAATTACGAAGTATTTAATTATACCTTGCCAGAAGGGTTCGGGACAAGAAAGTTTTTGCTGGTCAAATTTTGATTTGACAGTTATAGAGTTTCTAAAATATAATAAAACCAAGTGGTGGATGTAGCTCAAAGGCAGAGCACTGCACTGTGGCTGCAGTTGTTGGGGGTTCGAGTCCCCTCATCCACCCCATTTTTTGCGCCCGTAGCTCAGTTGGATAGAGCGACGGACTTCGAATCCGAAGGTCAGGGGTTCAAATCCCTTCGGGCGCGCCAGGGGTCTCCGAGCTATTTTGCCTAAAACGTTCTGTCATGGCAGATAGCCTGAGTTTTAAACTCACGGGGTATGTTTGGAAACGAGCATGCCTTCACATTTTTTGAAAAGGAGGAAAACGTGAAAAGGTTTTTTCTTGCTTTATTTGGCTTTCTTTTTCTTGTTTTAGTGCTTCTATTTATATCCGGTTGTTCTTCTAGTGAAAGTAAAAAGATTAATCTTACTATTTCTGCTGCTGCAAGTCTTACTAATTCTTTAAATAAAATTATCAATAGTTTTGAAGAAGGACATCCAAATATTAAAATTAGCGTTAATTACGGTGCTTCTGGTGTTTTAAGACAACAAATTGAACAAGGTGCGAAGGTGGACCTTTTTTTGCCTGTTTCAGAACAAGATTTACAGACTCTGGAATCAGAAAGTTTTATTGATCCATCTAATTCAGTTGTTTTTGCAAAAAATGTTTTGGTACTTATTGTACCAAAAGGCAATCCACTAAATATAAAAAGTTTAGAAGATCTTAAAAAACCAGATGTAAAAAGAATAGCAATTGGAGCAATTCCTAGTGTTCCTGCAGGAGTTTATGCAAAGGAAAGCCTTGAAAAAGTAGGAATTTTTAATGATTTAAAGCCTAAATTTGTTTATGGCAAGGATGTTGTTCAAGTTTTAGAATACGTAAATACAGGGAATGTAGATGCTGGATTTGTTTATAGAACTGATGCTGCCACTTCAAAGGGAGTAATGATAGCCTATACAGTACCAGATTCCATTCACAAACCTATTTTGTACTATGCTGGCGTTATTAATTCAACGAAATATCCGACTGAAACAAAGGAATTTATGAACTTTCTTTTAAGTAAACAAGCACAAGAAATATTTGAAGAATACGGCTTCTTACCTTTTCATCAAAAATAGCTTTTGGTGAGGCATTATGGATTACGTGCCTATAGTATTATCATTAGAGGCTGCAGGGATGGCATCATTTTTTTTGATTGTTTTTGGTATTTTGGTGGCAAAATTTATGTCAGAAGTAGATTTTTATGGCAAAGATGTAATAGAAGGTTTTTTGATTTTACCCTTAGTGGTTCCCCCTGTTGTAGTAGGTTTTATACTACTGGTTTTATTAGGTAAGTATGGACCTATTGGGATATTTTTAGAAAGATTTTTTAATACCTCTATTATTTTTACTATTTATGCTGCTTCTATTGCATCTTTTTTGGTAGCATTCCCTTTAATGTATAAAAGTGCAAGATCTGCCTTTGAAGGTGTAGATGAAAATCTTAAAGATGCTGCAAAAACCCTTGGTGCGGGCAATTGGAAAATTTTTTTTACTATTACTTTGCCTCTTTCTTTACCTGGGTTAGTGTCAGGCTTTATTCTGGCTTTTGCAAGAGCACTTGGTGAATTCGGAGCTACAATCATGGTGGCAGGTGATATTCCTGGCAAGACTAATACAATACCTATTCAGATATTTTTTGCAACCGAAAACGGAGATATTAAAGGTGCGAGTGTGTATGTTCTGATAATATGTATAATTAATTTATTCTTAATACTTTTATCTAACAAATGGTCAAAAAGTAAACTACTTTATAAATCTGATGGAAACAAATAATGCTAAGCTGTAATATCTTTAAAAAATTGTGTAACTTTGATATTAATTTAAGATTTGATGTATTTAATGAAATATTGGTCTTTTTTGGACCATCTGGATGTGGAAAGACCACAACACTTAAAATTATTGCTGGTTTGAAAAGAATGGATAAGGGATATATTTATTTTAAAGATAAAGTTTTTGATGATACCAATAAAAAGGTTTTTATTGGGCCTCAAGAAAGAAAATTTAGTATGATGTTTCAAGATTATGCTCTCTTTCCTCATATGAGCGTTTTTAGCAACATTATTTATGGAGCAAAAAAACCTAAAGATAGGGAAATTATTAAACAGGCCGAAGAATTAATGGAAAAATTTAAAATAAAGCACTTGAAAAATTCATTCCCTTTAAAAATTTCTGGAGGAGAAAGGCAAAGGGTAGCTCTAGCAAGAGCGTTGATGACTGAACCAAATCTTATTCTTCTGGATGAGCCCCTTTCTGCTTTAGACTATGAAACCAGGGTCAAACTTGGTAATGAGCTTAGATCCTTTCAAAAAGACTTTAAAATTCCTTTTTTGCTTGTAACTCACGATCACGAAGAAGCTGAAAGAATTGGAGATAGAATTTTGTATATTTCTTCTGGGAAAATAATAAAGGAAGCTTCTGTTGAGCATTAATCGATTTGCCTATACTCCTGTTGTAGAAAGAATATCTTCGCTTGTTTCTTCTCTCATAATCCTTCCAATATCTGATCTGGTAATTATACCAACTAATTCATTGCTCGTTTTATCTTTGACTATCGGAACTCTCCCAATACCCTTTGAGACAATTATTTTCATAAAGTCATAAAGTGAATCGTCTGGGGTTAACGTTATTAAATTTTTTGTCATTATATCTCTTGCAAGTACTTTATTTTTGTCAAGATTTCTTGCCTTCCACAAATCTGTTTTGGTTATCATTCCAACTAAAAAACCATTATCAGTAATCGGAATGCCTGTGTAAATATTTTTTGTCATAATTTCTTCAATTTCAGATATCTTTAAATCTGGGCTGGCTGTAAGAGGCTTTTGCATTGCTTCTTTTATCTTAATGTATGTTAGGTAGTGAGATATGCACTCATCTTGGTATGCTGGTGAATCGATCCTTCTTTCTACTTGGGCACTGTATATACTTTGGTGCCCGGAGAAAAAATCGGCAATAAATACAGAAATCATTGAGGGAATAAGTAGATCATATCCGTGGCTCATCTCTGCAACCATAACTATTGTTGATAAAGGAGCTTTTGATACTGCTGCATAAACTGACATCATTCCTACAATAGTAAATGATGTGGTGTCAAGATTATTGTTTGGGATAATATTTGATAAAAGGTTGCTGACAGCAAATCCTGTAAGTCCACCTGAAACAAGAGATGGACCAAATACACCTCCAGGACTATTAAATCCCAAAGTAAAGCCCAACGCAAAAATCATCGCAATAATTCCAACAATTGTAAATTGAGGTGTTATGATGTCGAGTCTTTTCTCTGTAATAAGTTGAATCCAACCATAACCACTACTAATAACAACAGGACTAATAATCCCAATTGAGCCTGTAACAAACCCACCTATTGGTTGGATCATGTATTTTGGTACTGGCAACATATTTGCAAGCCTCTTAGAATAGTAAAATGATTTCATTATAGATTTTGCAACTAACATACAAGCAAAACCAAGTATTATATATTGAAGGAGCGCTAGTATTTTAAAATTTTTGTTTGCGTCTACGTGAATATAAAATAATGGTTCAAACCCAAAGGTAAGTCCTACACAGGTATAGGCAATTATCGCTGCAATAAAGCAACTTAGCATGGATTGTATTTCGAAGTCCTTTTTATAAAAGACTTCTGCCCCCACTATTGCTCCAGCTAGGGGTGCTCTAAATACAGCACCAAGTCCAGCCCCCAAGCCTGCCGCAAGAGCTATTCTTCTTTCTCTCTCGCTTAAATTTAATTTCTGTGCTATAAAAGACCCTAACCCTGCACCAATTAGAGACATTGGTCCCTCTCTTCCGGATGTTCCCCCAGCGCCTATAGTTATAGTTGAGGCTATAAGCTTTATAAATGTTGTTTTTATATCAATTATTGCTTTTTCGAAGTGATAAGCTTTTATTGCTGCATTAGTTCCAGCTCCACTTGCTTCAGGGGCAAATTTGTATATTAATAATCCAGATATTAGACCTCCAAGCCCAACGCTTATCGGGAATAAGTAAGGTCTTGCTATAATAATATGATATAAGTCAGGATTGCCGCCTTCTCCTGTAACTGCTGGAGGATAATAACCAACTAGTAGTCTTAGAAAAACAAAAGATGTATAATGAAGAGCGAGTAAGAATATTACAGCAAAAATCCCTACTACGATTCCTATTAATACTGGGACATAGAGATATCTTCTTGCTTCTTTTGTTCTTACTTTGTCTACAAATGGTAGGTTATTAAGATTCTGAAGAAGAATAGTTAAGTTGTTTTCAAAATTTTTGCCTATCAATTCTCCTCCAAATTTTATTTGTTCTTTTCAAGTATTATACTAAGATTTACGATATTCAATATATAAGAATTTTATTTTATTTTATAAAAAAAACCTTTTTAAATTCATTTTAATTTTAAAATTTTCATCTCTTTTCTCTCAACTCTTTTTCACATAAGAATTAAATAAATATGTAATGTTTCTCAAGAAACAATTTAATTAATTATGCTATTTATTAGCTTTTTAATATTTTCTTTGCTTTTTTCAAGGTTGTTAGGATCAATTTGCTTAACTAAGGCACTTCCTATAATTACTGCATCAGTTGGCAGCCTTTCAAATTGCTCTTTTGAACTGACGCCAAATCCAGCGGCTACAAAGTTTGAACTAATTTTTTTTACTCGCTCTAAATACTTATATGTATCTTTACTGTAATTGGATCTTGCACCTGTAATGCCAAAAACTGTAACTGCATATATAAATGCATTTGTATACTTTGAGATAATTCTTATATCCTCTTCTCTTATATTTGGTGTTGCAAAAGGAATATAAGAGATATTAAATTTTTCAAGATGGGGCCTTAGCCTATGAGATTCTCTAAAGGGTAAATCTGGCACTATTACTGCATCTGCAAAGGTAGAAATCCTTTTTGCGAAATTTTCTTCACCCTTATTATATATAAGATTGTAATAAAGCATTGGAATAATTGAAATTTTGTATTCATCTTTTAACTCTTCTGACAATAGATAAACGTCTTCGCTCTTTATTCTATTTTTAATAGCATAAGAATAACTGTTTGTAATAGTAGGGCCGTCCGCAACTGGATCTGAAAAAGGAATTCCAATTTCAATTGCTTTTATCCCACACTCTACTAACACTTTAACAAACTGTTTAGTGGCATTTAGTGATGGATAACCAGCAGGCAAAAAAGGAATCAAAGTTTTCTTTTCTTTTAAAATTTCTTTAATTTTGCTCATTTTTTGCCTCCAGACTATTCATAATTGTTTGCATATCTTTATCTCCTCTGCCCGATAGACTTATAATAATTGTGCTACCCTTTCCTAATTCCTTTACCTTCTTTATGGCTAAAGCTACAGCGTGTGCGCTCTCAAGAGCACAAATTATTCCCTCTTCTTTTGCAAGAATTTCAAGAGCTTCCAGAGCTTCATCATCGGTTATTCCTTCATATATAGCTCTTTTTGATTCTTTCAGATATGAGTGCTCTGGACCAACTCCCGGGTAATCTAGTCCAGGAGCAATAGAATGAGCTTCTTCTACTTGTCCGTCAGAATTCTGTAAGAGATAACTAAGAGAACCGTGTAACACTCCTGGTCTACCTGCTGAGAGGGTGGCTGAATGTAGACCTGTTTCTATCCCTTTGCCCGCAGCTTCTGCGCCAAAAATTTTAACGCTTTCATCTTGGATAAAAGCTTTGAATAGACCTATAGAATTGCTGCCTCCACCTACACAGGCAAAGATTGCGTCTGGGAGAGTTCCTGTACTTTTGAAAATTTGAGATCTTGCCTCTTCACCGATTACTCTTTGAAAATCTCTTACTATTGTCGGAAAAGGATGAGGACCAGCGGCTGATCCAATCATATAGTGTGTGGTGTTGATGTTTGTTACCCAATCTCTTAAGGCCTCGTTCATTGCATCCTTTAGAGTTTTTGATCCGCTCTCAACTTTGTTTACCCTTGCGCCAAGAAGTTGCATTCTGAATACGTTTAACTTCTGTCTTTCATAGTCAATAGAGCCCATATATATTTCACAGGGTATCTTCAAAAATGCACAAACTGTAGCTGTGGCCACACCGTGTTGACCTGCTCCAGTTTCTGCAATAATTCTTTTTTTGTTTAACCCCTTAGCAATCAAGCCCTGCCCAAGACAATTATTGAGTTTATGAGCGCCCGTGTGAAGTAAATCTTCTCTTTTTAGATATGTATTTATTTCAAATCTTTTGGAAAAATTAGGGGCATATGTTAGTGGGGTAGGCCTTCCTGCATATTCTGTTAATAAGTTGTTAAATTCTCTAAAGAAATCTCTATCTCCTCTTATTTTGTTGTAATAATTTTCTAGTTCATCTAGCGCGTATATAAGAGTTTCAGGAACAAAAGCACCTCCAAATTTGCCAAAATTTCCATTTAAGGTTTTATTCAACTTTTTGACCTCCAAAAAAATTTTGTTTTTTAAGCACATTAAAGAAATTGTTTAAAAGAATAGGGTCCTTTTTATTTTCTCTTTCAACACCGGATGCTAGATCAATTCCACAAAACTTGGGGTTTGAGATCTTTTGTATTGTTTCTATGACGTTTTCGCTACTGAGTCCACCAGCGATAAAGAACAAAACATTTAAGTTGTAACTCTTCAAGGCATCAGTGTTTAGATTTTTAACCCCTTTTACTTTGTCAAACAAAAAATAATCAGGCTTATATTCTGAAAGATTTTCAGGAAGACTACTTTCTATTCTAAATGCCTTTATTGCTAAAAATTTGTTTTCTTTGATAATTTCTATATCATTTGGGTCTTCTTCTCCGTGAAGTTGAATTCCGAATAGGTTACAAATCTTTGCAATTTCTAATACTTCTTCTATGGGATTGTTTTGAAAGACGCCTATAAACTTTTTATTATTTAAGCTATTGACTATTTTTTTGGCCGTTGCTATATTTATTTTTCTAGGGCTATCGCAAAATATTAAACCTAGATAATCTGGATAAAACGAACTTGATATAATTGCATCATCGAGACTTTTAATACCACAGATTTTAACAAGCATTTTGAACGTTACTATTTTTTAAAAAATTTTTAAGCTTTAGATCACCGGGTTTATTGGCTAGTTTTACCATTGCTTCTCCTATAAGAACTCCTGAAATACCGCAGTTAAAAAGTTTATCAATTTCTTCTGAGGACTTTATTCCTGATTCTGAAACTATTTTGATTTCACCGGGTATATTTTTTGATAGCCTAAAAGTATTGTTGATATCGACTTCAAAAGTTTTTAGGTTTCTGTTATTAATTCCAATTATTTTTGGTTTTAATTCTAAAACCACATTTAACTCTTCTTCGTCGTGAATTTCTATTAAGGAATCAAGGCCAAGATTGTTAGCAAAAGCATATAAAGACTTTAATCTTTTTGGTTTTAGAATAGAAGCTATAAGTAGTACACAATCAGCACCTAGCAAAAAAGCCTCTTCTATTTGATCTTCTAAAAGAATGAAATTTTTGTATAGGATAGGCAGGTTGCAAAATGCTTTTATGTAAGAGATGTATAATGGATCTCCATTAAAATCCCTTTTGTTTGTTAAAACTGAAATGGCTTTGCAGCCAATCTTTTCGTAGATATCAATAAAATTTCTAATTTCTTTTTTAGGATTTTTAATAAAGATTCCCTTTACGGGTGAGGCCGGCTTGAATTCTCCTATAATGCTTATTGGTTTTAAGGCGTCAGAAAAGGAAACAATAGGGTATATTCTTCCGTATTTTTTAAACACATTTAAAAATTCTCTTCTTTGATTAAACTCTTCTGTCTCTCTTTTTGAAATTTCTTCCAAGATATTCATAGCGCATTTGTATAAGTTTTAAGAGTTTCAAATTTTGACAGAGCTAATTTTGAGTCAATTGAATCCTTTGCCATCATAATTGCTTCTTTGAAATCTGAGGTGTAGTCTGAGGCCATTATTGCTATAGCAGCATTTAAGACTACTATATCCTTGTCAAAACTTTTTTCTCCTCTTAGAACTCTCATTATTTTTCTTGCACTTTCTTCAGAGTTTTCTACTACAAATTCTGATGATGGAACTTTTTGAAAGTTGTATTGTTCAGGATCTAAAAAGAATTCTCTTGACTCGTTTCCCTTAATTTCTATTACATAATTAGGACCTTCAAGTGATAGCTCATCCATTCCTCCTGCACCGTGGACTAGATAAATATGTCTTGGATTAAGATTTTTTATTACCTCAGCTAGTGTTGGCATTATTGATTTGTCAAATACTCCTATTACTTGATTGTCTACTCCTGCTGGATTGGTAAGGGGTCCTAAAATATTGAAGAATGTCCTAATGCCTAGTTCTCTTCTTGTTAAAGCTACATTTTTCATTGAAGGATGAAGCAATGGAGCGAACAAAAAGGCTATTCCTATATGATTGAGACAGTCTTCAATTGCTTGAGAGCTAAGATTTATATTGAAGCCTAATCTTTCTAAAACGTCTGCAGAACCAGAAGAGCTGGAGACGCTCCTGTTGCCATGCTTTGCTACGGGAATTCCTGCTCCTGCAACTACAAAAGCACTCGCAGTAGAAATATTGAAGGTTTTGAGGCCATCGCCTCCAGTTCCACAAGTATCGACAACAATTGGATGTCTGGTTTTGATTTTTTTTGCGTGTTCTCTCATTGATTTTACAAATCCAGTTAACTCTTCTGGAGTTTCTCTTTTCATCCTAAGTCCAACAAGAATTGCACCAATTTGACTTTGTGTAAATCTTGCATCCATTATATTGTCCATAAGATCTTTTGCCTCTTCTTCTGAAAGATGCTTGTTGTTTAAAATCTTGTTTAAAATACTCTTTACCACCTCTATCTCTCTCCTCTCATCTTTATTCATTAATTGTTTTTATGCTTTTAAATTTAGAAAATTTTTGAGAATTTTTTGACCAACTGTGGTCATAATTGATTCTGGGTGAAACTGAAGCCCATAAATAGGCAACTCTTTGTGCTTTAGTGCCATTATAATGTTATCATCAGAACTTTTTGCGATTATTGCAAGTTCTTTTGGAAAGCTTTTTTCATCTAAGCACAGCGAATGATATCTCATTGCTTGAAATGGTTTTTTTAAACCTGAAAAAATAGGATCGCTTACAAAATTAATCATGCTGGTTTTTCCGTGCATTAGGTTGTTTGCTTTAATAACTTTAGCCCCAGAAAGGTATCCAATCAGTTGGTGACCAAGACAAACTCCTAAAAGTGGTTTTTTTGTTTTAACTGCATATTCAAATGCCCTTGAAGAAAGATTGCAATCCTTTGGATGTCCTGGTCCGGGTGATATTACCAATCTGTCTGGATTGAATTCAAGAATTTTTTCAAATGGTTCATTGTCTCTTAATATTAGCATATCTTTTTTTGTTCTTCTAATCTTTGCAAATCCTTGAACCAGATTGTATGTAAAGGAATCAAAGTTATCAACAATCAAAAGTTTCTCTCTCATAGTTTGTTTCCCCTGTTAACAATAGATAAAAGAGCCTTTGCTTTGTGAATTGTTTCGAGATATTCACTAGATGGGTCCGAGTCTGCTACTATACCTGCACCTGCTTGTAAATAAATTTTATTGTCTTTAAAAAATGCTGTTCTTATTGCTATACAAGTATCAAAATTTGAACTTATATCAAAATATCCAACTGCTCCAGCATATGGTCCTCTTCTTTCAGTTTCTATGGAATCTATTATTTCTATTGCTCTAATTTTTGGAGCGCCAGATACAGTTCCTGCTGGGAATGAAGCAAAAAATGCTTCTAAAGGGTTTACACTTTTGTCTAAAATTCCTGTAACTTCGCTAACGATATGCATCACGTGGGAGTAGTTTTCAACCTTCATAAAATCCTCAACTTTTACAGATGATGGAACGCATACTCTGCCAAGGTCGTTTCTTGCTAGGTCTACTAACATAACGTGTTCTGCACATTCCTTGGGATCAGATAAGAGTTCTTTCGCAAGCCTTTTGTCTTCAAGAGGGTCCTTTCCTCTTTTTCTAGTTCCTGCTATAGGTCTTGAAAAGAGCTTTCCATCTCTTAATGTAAGAAAGGTTTCTGGAGATGAACCGGATATTACTATATCGTTTAATTTTATGTGAAATAAATATGGAGATGGATTTAATCTTCTTAAGTTTCTATAAAATTCATAGGGATCACCAAAAAAATTAGAAGAGAGCCTTTGAGAAAGAACCGTTTGAAAGGTATCGCCATTTCTTATATATTCTTTAACCTTTTTAACTGCATTTTCAAAGTCTATTCTTTTTATGTGATTTATTATGCTGTTATTATCTTTAACTTCGTCATATATAAGATTCTGATTAGATAGGAGGTTTTTGCTTGTTGAATTTAGATTATTTGTTGACTGAATAAATTTTTCTCCCTCGTTAATAAAAAATTCTGCCCTCTTTTCGTCTGACTTATAAAGAGCATGACTCATAAGGTAGATAGTATCGGTAAAGTGATCAAATGCAATTATTAAGCCAGGAAAAAAGAGCATTGCATCAGGGAATATCGCAGGTTTATCAAATCTTAAAGATTTTTCGTAAAATCTTACACATTCATAGCCAATATAGCCTACTATCCCAGAACTAAAAGGGCATATTGTGTCAACTTTAGGTAGCTTTCTAAAAATATTTTTTAAAACGTCTATAAAAGAATCCGTAGTATTGGTGTTTCTGATTCCAATATTTTCAAGGTCCATATCTGCTATAATTCTTGTGGATTTTGTATCCGTAGAAATTATGAATCTTGGAAAAGTCCCTAAAAATGAATATCTTGAGAGCTTGTTGAAAGTTTTACTCTCCAGCAAGAAAGAGTAAGGCAGATTCTTTAACTTTTCATACAAACTTATTGGAGTTTGCGAATCGGCACAATAGGACCTAACGAGTAGTTTTGACATACATCTCTCTTCTCCTCTCTTCTAAATTGCCTCGTCTAAGCTAAATAACTTTAATTAATTAGCTTTCTTTATGATAGCAAAAAATTGTATTGTGTCAATAAGCGAGTTGAGGTAATTTTTTATTTTTTCAATTTACGAAAATTAATAATGTTTATTTATAATTTAAAATAAATTCTATTAAATATATGGAGGTGAAAAGTGAAGATCGAAAGGGTAGTGGTTGCTCTTGATTTTTCAGAACAATCTTCAAAGCTTTTTAATGCTGTTAACGATTTTAAAAGATTTGGTATTCGTGAAATTCATCTTGTTCACGTTGTAAGCCCGGATGCCCTTGAAGTGAATAAAGAGATTGTTAAAATTGCTTCTGATCACTTTAGCTTATATATAAAAAACTATCTTTCAGAAGGAGTTAACGTTTTTTTAGAAATTCTTATTGGAAATGTTGTAGAACAGATTAGAGATTATTGTGAAGAAATAAATGCAAATTTATTTTTTGCTTCAGAGCATGGAGAGGGATTTTTTAAGGATATATTTGTCGGAAGCAATTTGTTTAATTTTATAAGAACTATAAAAAGACCCATTTATGTGGAGAGGTTTTATAAAACTGATAACGGTTTCATATTGCCAAAAAATAGGTTTAACAAAGTACTATTCCCCACTGACTTTTCCAAAAATTCAATGAAAGCCTTTGAATTTTTAAAAGGGATATCTTCAGCTATAAAAGAGACTCTTTTGCTTCATGTTCTAAAGCCATCTGATCCAGAGCTTATGATAAAAGAGGCTTCCACAGCAAATGAAGCTATAGAAAGACTTACCTTAGAACTGGTAAAAAATAATATAAATGCTAGATATCTAGTTTTAGAGGGCAATCCTTCTAAACTGATTGAGTCTATTATTGAAAAAGAAAACATTTCTATGATTGTTATGAGTACAAGAGGGTTAGGCTTTTTTGAAGGGCTTCTTTTAGGGAGCGTAGCTGAGCATCTATTGCTTCACACAAGGGTTCCTATATTGTTTGATTAATATCATTTTTTGTTTTATTATAAAAATGTTTCTTGAGAAACATTTTGGAGGTTGATTATGAAACTAGGTGAGATTTATAAGTTGGCTATTAATATGGGCATTGAAGCCGATCCTAGGGGAAAAGAAGAAGTTTTTAGATATCTTGAAAAGGTAAAAAAGGATTATGAAGAATTAAGCGAAAAGAAAAAGGCAAGGTTTGACAAAGAGCTTTTAGAAAATCCATACTCTGACAGCCGAATCCTCAACGGGAAAGAAGATCAGATAATAAAGGGCATTCTTGTTGGAATTGATATGGAAGTTCCTGAAATTGTTTTAGCTGATAGACTAAGAGAAAAAGGAGAAAGAATAGACCTAATACTTGCTCATCATCCTGAAGGTAAATCTTTGCCAGGTTTGGAGGGAGTTATGCACATACAAGAAGACATACTTTTTTCACAAGGCATACCAATAAACCTGGCTGAAAATCTTATGGGAAACAGAATTGCTGAAGTTTCTCGTTCTGTTCATCCGGCTAATCATAATAGAGCTGTAGATGCAGCAAAACTTTTGGGTTTTGCCTTTATGAACATTCATACACCAGCTGATAACATTGTTACAAAATTTCTAACTGAACTTTTTGCGGAAAAGAAGCCTGAAACTGTTGGCGAAATTGTAGACATCTTGCTTGAGATTCCAGAATATCAAGATGCTCAAGCACATAATTTTGGGCCAAAAATAGTAAATGGTTCAGAGAAAAGTCGTTGTGGAAAGATTTGGGTAGATATGACTGGTGGAACTTCAGGAAGCAAAAATGCTTATGAAAAGTTATCAATTGCTGGTATTGGAACTATAGTTGGCATGCACATGAAAGAAGATCATCTTGAAGAGGCAAAAAAGTTTGGCATAAACGTTGTTATTGCGGGTCATATGCCATCAGATTCAATCGGAATGAACTTTATACTAGATGAGATAGAAAAAAAGGGCATTAATATTATTCCTACATCTGGACTTTGCAGAGTGAAGCGTTGAAAAGGATTATAGTATTTGCAAATCAAAAGGGTGGAGTAGGAAAGACTACATGTGCGATAAATTTAGCTGCTTCCTATGCTGAAATAAACAAAAACACCCTTATAATAGACCTAGATCCTCAAGGCAATGCCACTACGGGTTTGGGGATTGATAAAAGAAGTTTATCATCTTCAACATATGAACTTTTGGTTACAAAGGAATTTGTTGAACCAATTGATACGGACATTGAGAATCTTAAGATAATTTGTTCACACCCAGATCTTGCTGGAGCAGAAATTGAACTGGTAGATGATACTGATAGGAACTTAAAATTGAGAAAAAAATTAGAAAATTACAGCAATTTTGACGTAATAATTATTGATACACCGCCATCTTTGGGCATATTGACCATTAACGGGCTTGCTGCAGCAAGGGATTTAATTATCACAATGCAGGCTGAATTTTATGCCCTGGAAGGTCTTAGCATGATAATTAATACTTATGAGAGAATTAAATCCAGACTTAATCCTGAATTAAATTTGTTAGGTATTATAGTTAATATGTTTATGCAAAGGTTAGTTGTTTCAAATGAAGTGCTAAACGATTTAAGATTACACTTTAAAAATAAAGTTTTTAAAACGATTATTCCAAGAAGTGTGAGAGTAGTAGAATCGCAAAGTTTTGGCAAACCAATGATAACTTTTGACCCCAGGTCAGTAGTTAGCAATGCTTTTAGAGAACTTTTACAGGAGATAGAAAAAAATGTCTAAAAGAGGTATGGGTAGAGGTCTTGATGCCCTGTTGGGAGACGATAAATCTGATAAAATTTTAAAACTTATTTCGCTTGAAAAGATACTTCCAAATCCATATCAGCCAAGAAAAGGTTTTGATGAAGAGAGTATTTTGAAACTATCTGAATCAATAAAAGAACACGGAGTGCTTCAGCCAATAGTAGTAAGAGAAAAGGGACAACTCTATGAGCTAATATCTGGCGAAAGAAGGGTTAAGGCCTGTGAAAGGATAGGGATCTCAGAGATACCTGCAATAGTTAAAGAAGTAACCGATGAGCAAATGGCTATACTTGCTTTAGTTGAAAACTTGCAAAGAGAAAATCTTTCTGCAATTGACGAAGCTCGGGCATATGTTGAACTTCAAGATAAGTTTTCTATGACTCATGAAGAGATAGCGAATTCAGTTGGGAAATCAAGATCATATGTTACCAATACAATTAGACTTCTTCAACTGCCTGATGAAGTAATAAAATATATAGAGAACAATACTTTAAGTCCTGCTCACGGAAGGGTGCTGCTTTCGTTGAAGGATGAGATAGAAATATTAAACTTTGCAAGAAGAATTGTTAAGGATGGCATACCGGTAAAAGTTGCCGAAGAGTTAAAACTAGAATTTATTTCAAATAAAGATAGCATTAAGGGTTTATCTAAAAGCATTAAAAGCAAGTCTAGGCCTTTAAAAAGCCAAAAAGAGGTGAAACAAGATGAAGAGCTTAAGTTTATTGAAATTGAAATCTCAAAAAAACTTAAAACTCCAGTTCATATATCATTCTCCGGTAATGTTGGACGTTTTGTCATCGAGTTTTACTCGAAGGAGGAGCTCGACAGTCTTGTCGAAAAGATTTTTAGTATTTATGGGCTCGAGGATTAACTTGTAATAATTTTAAAATTTAATTTCTTAAGGAGGAAAAATATTTGGAAAGAACTTTAGTATTAATTAAGCCTGACGCCGTAAAGAGGCAGCTTACAAGCAAGATACTTTCAAGATTTGAGGATAAGGGATTAAAGATAGTTGGTCTTAAACTTATGCAGCTTTCTAAAGAAAAGGCGATGGAACACTACGCAGAGCATAAGAAAAAGCCATTTTTTGACAACCTTGTTTCTTTTATTACTTCTGGTCCAATAGTAGCTATAGTGTTAGAAGGAAAAGATGCGGTTACTGTGGTAAGAACTATGATGGGAACAACAAATCCTCGAGATGCTGCTCCAGGCACAATAAGAGGAGATTTTGCGATGGATTTGGGCAGAAATGTGATACACGGTTCTGACTCAGTATATTCAGCTGAGAGAGAAATCAAGATCTTCTTCGAAGAGGATGAAGTGTTAGACTATGAAAGGGTAATTGATAAAGACATATATGAAAATTTAGAATGACATATGGAGTTTTTAAAGGTTCTTGAAAACAAACTCTTTGATCTAAGGTCGAACTTTAACTTTAGATCTATAAGATCTATTTCAAATGGCGCCGAAAAATATATAACTATAGATGGCAAAAAACTTCTTAATCTTGCGTCTAATAACTATTTGGGCTTAACAAATAACAAAGTAATAAAAAATATGTCAATTGAAGGGATAAAAAGGTTTGGTACAGGGGCCTCTTCTTCAAGGCTTATCACAGGTAACAACATTTTATATGATGAACTTGAAAGAGAGATCTCTGATTTTAAAAATAAACAAAACTCTTTAGTGTTAAACAGCGGATATTGCGCAAATCTTGCGGCTTTATCCATCGCAAAGAATTGTGACATCTTTATGGATAGACTTTGCCATGCAAGCTTGATAGATGGTGCTATTCTTATAGGAGCAAGGTTTCACAGGTTTAAACATAATGATTTAGATCACCTGGAGAAAATGCTAAAGAGTTCAAATAATCAGAAAGTAATTGTTACAGAAAGCGTATTTAGTATGGACGGAGACAAATGTGATTTAGTTAATTTGGTTAAGCTTTCAAAAGAATACGATGCTTTCCTGATTTTAGATGAAGCACATGCTACTGGAATATTTGGGAATGGAAGAGGTTTGGCACATGAATATTCTTTGGAGAATGACGTTCATCTTAATGTAGGAACCTTTTCAAAGGCGCTTGGAAGTTTAGGTGGATACTTATCTGGGGATAAAGTTACTATAGAATATCTTATTAATTTTGCAAGATCTCTCATATATACTACTGCTCTCCCCCCATCTGTTATAGCTGCCAATCTTGCGGCATTAAAATTTATCAGAGAAAACCCATCTTGTGGGGCAGTGCTTCTTCAGATATCTGATGATGTTAGAAATTATTTAAAATCTTTGGGTTTTGAAACACTAAACTCGTCTTCCCAAATTATTCCTATAGTTTTGGGCGATAGCGAGAAGACTTTGAGAGCCCAAGAAATGTTGTTTGATATGGGCTTGTTTGTAGCAGCGATAAGAGAGCCAACTGTACCAACAAATTTTGCAAGACTTAGAATTTCTCTCAGATCCGATCTAAACTTAGATGAAGTTAAACTTATAAAGCAAGCATTTACTTCACTGGCAGGCAAAATTTGATATTTTTATCTGGTTGGAGCGGTTTTAGCGAAATATATCCTGAAATATCTAAAAGGTCTAAATTCATTGTTCCTTTTCAAGATTATAATTTTTTGGATTGGTACTTAGATGAGATAAAGCGCGAAGAGGATATGATTGTAGGGTGGTCTTTGGGAGCGAACTTAATCTTAAGAGATATTGATAAATTAAATGCAAAAAAAATAATTCTCATAGCGCCCTTTTTGAATTTTACTGATTACGTTAATGAAAGAATTGTAAATCTTATGATTCGAGCTTTTGAAGAAAATAAAAAAAGGTGTATTAGCGACTTTTGGACTAGAATAGGCATTAAAATGGATATAAAAACAAAAATAAGCAGTTCTCTTAAAGATGGTTTAATATTTCTTAAAGAGAGAAACAGTTTTAAAGAATACCCCCATAAGAAAAATATATGTTAACGGACAGTGATATTGTCACCCCTTAAGAAGACAGTAATAATGTCACTATGATGGGAGAGATATTTTTGAGTGTTAAGGAATCACGCAGAGTTTTTGTAATTGAACAAGCAATTGAAGGCAATATCACTAATAGACAGGCAGCTGAAGTTTTAGGCTTAAGTAAACGTCAAATTATTCGTTTGAAGGAGAGGGTGAAAACAGAAGGCGTTACTGGTCTGGTTCACAAAAATAGAGGCAGAGAATCAAAACAGAGAATACCTAAAGAAACTAGAGAAAGGATTGTTAAATTAGCTCAGGATAGTCTTCACAATGCCAGTTGTCAGCAAATAGCTGAAATACTTGAAGAGTTTTATAACATAGATGTTTCATCCAAGACAGTAAATCGTATCTTAAAGAAAAATAATATTCCATTAAGTCATACGCACAGGTCATCTAAGCTTAAGAGGTCACGTAAACGTTTACCTCAGGAAGGTCTACTTTCTCAAATAGACGCCAGTCCTTTTGAATGGCTTGAAGATAGAGGACCAATGCTTTCTTTGCACGGTTCTATTGATGATGCTACTAGTAAGGTTCAGGGATTACATTTTGAACTTCATGAATGTCTTTTTGGTTACTTAAAACTTATTCAACAAGTAGCACAGAACTTTGGAATACCTAAAAGCATATACAGTGATCGTCATACCATTTTCTTTTCACCTAAAGAGGATAAGTTATCAATTTCAGAAGAATTATCTGGGCAAACTGTTCCCTTAACTCAGTTTGGCAGAGCTATTTCAGAATTAGGGATTAGACATATACCCGCTCGTTCTCCACAGGCCAAAGGACGTATTGAACGTCTTTGGGGCACATTACAAAAGAGACTAACAATTGAACTGCGTATGGCAGGTATATCTACTATTGAAGCAGCAAATGAATTTCTACCAGACTTTATTAAAAGGTTTAATCAAAGGTTCGCTGTTGTTCCAGATAACCCCAAGTTAACTTATAGCCCTTGCCCTTCATTAGACAAACTAGAAGAGATTCTGTCATGGCATCAAGAACGCAAGGCATCTCACGGCTCTTATATATCTTACCTGGGTCATATCTATCAATTAGTAGATTCTAATGGCAAGGTAATACCTTTAACTCCTAAAAGTACAGTAAAAGTTCTAACTCATCTAGATGGATCATTCAGCGCATTATACGCTGATAAATATTACTTACTACAAGAATTACTCATACCACCTAAAGAAAAAGTAAAGAATGGCTCTAAAAACACTTCAACCAAAAAACCTTATATACCTGCTGCAGACCACCCCTGGCGTCATATGGTTATCAACAAGTTTAAAAGACCTAATTCAAATTCTAATTCAAGTTCTAATTCAAATTCAAATAGCAATGACAATTCATCATTATTTGATAAAAGAGGGGTGACAAAATCAGTGTCTCATTAATTTACTTTTGTAGTGACAAAATCAGTGTCCCTTGACACCCATAAGAAAAATATATTGACTATAGCTTTAACAAATGATAAAATCTTGCCCCTTAAGGCCTTTATGGACGTTCACAAAAAGATTTCTGGAGGACTTATTAAGATATATTCAAATCACTACGTTGAAGAGAAAATTTTAGAAAAGATTATTTTTGAAAATATATGATCCAGAAAATGCAATCTATAAAAAATTTTACCAAGAATTCATTTGATAGAGCTATTCTTTATGAAAGCCATACTCCTATACAAAAGGAGATAGCACATTTAATCTCGCTAAATATTGGATCAGAATATTTTGAGAGCGTTTTAGAAGTTGGCGCTGGAACAGGACATTTGACTCAATGTGTAACTATTGGCTTCAATAATTACACATGTATTGATATTTCAGATAAAGCCTTAAATAGACTGAAAAGCAAACTTAAGAATCGAAATGGCTTTGATTTTATAACTGATGATGTAGAAAATTACGACTTCTCTGGGAAACAATTTGACTTGATTTTATCTTCTTCCTCTATACAGTGGCTTCTTTACCCTGAAAAAACTTTGAAAAAGTTTATATATCTTTTGAAAGATATGGGTCAGATACATTTTGGAGTTTTTATTGAACCCACTTTTAAAGAAATGCAACTAACAAGCATTTTTTCTGGTTTTGGTTCTACATTGAAACTTAAAGATGAAAGGTTTTACCTAGATATTTTCAAAGATTTAAATTTGATTTATAAATACGTTTGCACCAAAAAGCTATACTTTCAAAATCCGATTGAATTTCTAAGATTTCATAAGGCTTCTGGTGCAAGATTTACAAATTTTAATTCACTTTGCCCTAAAGAAAAATTTAAAAAATTTTGTGATTTTTATGAAAAAAATTTTAAGACTAAAGATAGAATATACACAACTTACAGTTATCTTATTGCTGGTTTTTATAAATGATCAGAATTGTTTAACGAAAACTTTTCTATCATTTTTACAGTTTCTAAGTCGATTTTTGTACCTCTTGTTTTTAATTTTTCAATTAGATTTTTGTTATCTAAATAGCTTCTGTGTTGATCAAACTTAAATTTAGCGCTGATAAAAGAAACTTTTAGCTTAAATAACAATACATTTTCTATGACCTTTAAGTATTTTATATCTTCTATAGTAATAGGGTCAAAGCGTCCTTCGGGCTGATACTTTTTCATTAAGAGATTTAGATACTCACATTTTTTGAGACTATTTTCTATTTCATTTATTTCGCCCTCTAAATAAATTGAGGCATATAATTGACCTGCAAAGCATGCTTTTTTTTCATTTTTAAAATAAGACGGCAAAAAAGAATAGGGTTTTACTGCTAAAAAACAACCTAGTGGATTTTTCCTTATGATATCAACCTTTTTCCCTTTTGTTGCACTATGAAAGAAAATATTATTTTCAGAATAAAGGAAGCTTAAAGCTACTGAATACGGCTTATTGTTCAAATCAACTAAAGACAAAACCCCATATTCTATTTTATTTAATAAATTGTGTATTTCTACAGAGTCTGAGATTAAAAATTCCTTTCTTCTCATCTTTTTCCCATTTATATTGTTATTATGTCATCTTTAAATCTATACTTGATTTTGCGAGTAAGTTTTTCTAAAACATCAAAATTGTCAAATGTTGTCATAAAAAAGTCGTTTAGCGCAAAACCATATAAATTTATGCCTTCTTTTTCACAATAATATAAGTTTAGTAACGTTTGGTTTATACATCCAAGTTTGTTTGGCACAACTACAATAGTTCTTAGGTTCATTCTTTTTGGTATATCAACTATAAAGTTATTTTTGTCTAAAGGCACTAGTAAGCCGCCAGAGCCTTCTACAATTGTATAATCAACTTCCTCGCTTTTGAGTCGAGATATTGCTTCATCTACTGGAAAATTTTTAAAGATGAAATATGGAGCTAGGGGTTCTTTTCCAAAATACAATGTTTTTGCTTCAGCTTTTGATTTTGACACAAAGGCACTGTCATCATCTTCGGGGTAACCAGTTTGAACTAGTTTAATATATTTTGTTTTCTTTCCCTCACTTAAAAATTTTTTTGCTAGGAGATAGGAAAAATAAGTTTTGCCTACTCCAGTATCTGTAGCGCTTATAAAAAAAATCATCTATTTAATACCTCCAAATATGATTGGTGTGCCGCCTCAACCAAGGCTTCAATTTGATGCGGCTCTATTATATATGGTGGAAGAAAGTAAATTATATCTCCTAAGTTTCTAAGTAAGGCGCCTCTCTTAAGCGCTTCTCTGTAGATATTAAATCCAATTCTTCTTTTCCAATTAAAGGGCTTTTTTGTTTTTTTATTTTCTACAATTTCAACAGCGCTAATAAATCCAATATGTCTAATTTCTCCTACATGACTTAATTCACAAAATTTATCTTCTATAAGGCTTCTCATATATTTGTACTTTTCTTTGTTTTTCTCTAGGACATTCTCTTCTTTAAATATTTTTAAGGTTTCAACAGCTACAGCAGAGGATATGGCATTGCCATTATAGCTGTGACTGTGTAGGAAGGCTTTAAGAGTTATATAATCATCATAAAAAGCTTTATAAACTTCTTCGGTTGTAAGCACTACTGAAAGAGGTAGATAGCCGCTTGTTATTCCTTTTGAAAGGCACATAAAATCCGGTTTAACATTTGCCCATTCACACGCAAACATCTTACCTGTTCTTCCAAAGCCAGTTGCAATTTCGTCAAGGATTAAATGAATTCCAAGTTCTGAGGTAAGATTTCTTAATTTTACCAAGTATTCAGCGGGATAAATTTTGAAACCGCCTGCAAATTGTACTAGAGGCTCAACTATTACAGCGCATATCTTTTCGCTGTTTGACATCAATATTTTTTCGATATCTGAAAAGCATTCTGTATTGCAGGTCTCTCTTGAATATCCGAATTTACACCTATAACAATCTGGAGAAGGGGAAACAATATTTTTTGGCAAAATATTTTTATAAGCCTTTTTGTATAAATCTTCACCGCTAACAGAAAGCGCGCCTATAGTTTCGCCGTGATAACCATTTTTTAATGATACAAATTTTTTTCTTTTTCTTTGACCTATGTTTTGAAAGTAGTGAAAGCTCATCTTAAGTGAAATTTCTACTGCACTTGAACCAATTTCTGCAAAAAACATTCTAGAAAGATTGTCCGGCACAACTTCTGAAAGAAGCTTTGCTAGTTCTAAAGCTCGTTCGTGTGTAAAGCCGGCAAAAATTACTTGCTCAAGTGAAGCAATCTGATTAGAAATAGCTCTGTTTAATCTTTCATTGGAATGTCCAAAGAGGTTTACCCACCAGGAGGATATTCCGTCAATGTAAGAATTACCTTCAAAGTCGTAAAGATACACCCCCTTTGCGTTTTTTATCTTTATTAATGGATATTTTTCGTGGTCTTTCATCTGTGTACAAGGATGCCAAATTTGTATCAACAAAATACCTCCTAAAGCATAATTATTGTAGTGATTTATAATATTTATATGTTTAAAACACTCAATAATTATAGATCAGAATTTGTCTTACTTACCCTGGTTTTGTTCATCCTTTTTGGAATAGGCACATGCATATTTTTTTCTTTACCACTCTTTTTAGGATTAATACCTGCATATTGTATTTTGTTTGTTTACCTTTTAGCTTTAAAAAATGGCTTTATCCAACTACTTTTTGTTTCATTAGAGGGGGTACTGATGGTAAAAGAGGTAGTGGGTATACTTATAGGTGTTGGAATAATGCTTCCTTCATTCGCACTGTCTGGGACTCTAAACGAAATACTAAATATTTTTATATCTACCTTAAATCCAAGATATCTAGCTTTGTTTTCGTTTATATTTGCATCAATTCTTTCTTTGATTGTTGGAAGCATTACTGGTGCTTTGTGTATTCTTTCTGCTCCAATTATGGCGCTTTCAAATAGTGTACACTACCCATCTTATTTGGTGGCAGGTGCTCTAGTTTCTGGTGCAATGCTAGGGGATAGAACTTCTGTTTTTTCTTCTGCGCTTAGATTGACTGCAATATGTGTGGGGGTTGATGTGAAAACTCACTTTATGGCAATTTTACCTACTACGATAATTTCTGTTATTTTAATTTTAATCTTTTATTCATTAGTTTTGCCTCTTTTTTTTGAACTTTCCATTAATTCAGTTAACTTAAATATTAATTATTTGTCAAAAATTTCCTATTTTAAATTGCTTCCTATTTTAATCTTGCTTGTTTTGTTTATGAAGAAAGTGCCACTTTTTTTCTCTTTTCTTCTTTCATCTATATTTGCCCTCATTATAAGTAGTGTAAGTTTTAACATTAATCTTATGCAATATATTTTTTATGGAATAAGCATTTGGCCATTCAATCACTTAAACGGTATTTTTTCTATGTTACCCTTGGTAGCACTTGTTTGTATCTCTTCTGCATTTAATTCACTGCTTCAGAAGAGTAGACTTCTAGACTCCTTTATAAAGAGAATCATAAACCCTAAAAGCTATAATCAGTCAGTTTTTAGAGTCATAGTTCTCAATCTCATATCCTCAATGCTTTTTTGTAATCAAGCCTTGCCCATAATGCTTGCTGCACAGCAATTAAGAAATGAATGGAAAAAGTCGTTTAGCCTCTCTCTTTTGTCAAGAGTTATTGCAGATAGCGCGCATGTCTTTCCAGGAATTGTTCCCTGGAATCTACTGGCTCAAATATGCGCAATTTTACTTGGGGTTAAGCCAATATATTATATACCCTTTGCACTTCTTTTGTGGATCTTACCGATAACAAATCTTCTTTTTAGCTTTTTTGCTCAAAAAGATTAAATAAAATAATTTTTTTTAATTTGATTTGTCATTAATAAATTCAATATATTCATAATTATTCCTTTTGGAAAAACAATATTGTTTTATGGTAATTGAGTCTATAATAAAAATATAGTCAATATAAAACTAAATACTGTGAAGTACACCCCCTAACTATAATTAGTCTTGCCTTGAAAGAGCGAGGGTAAGACTAATTTTTTTTACCATTAAGATTAAACAAGCAAAGCATTGATTTCCAATTTAGAACTAAATGTAGAATCGCAAAAACACAAAAGACTATCCCAAATTCTACGTGCAAAAACAAAACCCAGGACGGTAAAAGAAGGCTTATAAGACCATCGTATTTAAGTGAAAGGATCATTCCAAGAGTTGCAGATATTACAAAAGATATTGCTAAGACAAAGTTACATATTTTTAGAAGTGTTTGTTTTTTTATTATTTTCTTCTGTACTAAAAAGCTAGATACTAAGGAAAAAAGAATTGCTAATATGGACAGTGTTCCTGTATTATAACTTTCAATAATTGAGCGTCTTCTTTCTCTGTTTGCTGCTTCAGCTATGTCGTCACCAAACAATGGTTGTGTGCTTTTAAAGTTTTCGTCTGTATTGGGTGAATAAGATGGATTTATATTGGATGTAGATTTTGGAGGTGGCTCTGAATAGTCACAGTAGCCATCGTTGTTTGTGTCAATGTATCTTGAGCATTTGCCAGGATATGGGTCATATTGAAGCCCTTTTGGGCATTGACCCCACACCTCGCTAGATGAATCCGCAAGTGAATCTGAGCTAATTGAAAACAACTTGAAAGCAACAAAGCTACCAATAAGTTTTTTAATAAAAGATCTTCTGCTGCACACATTGCACATCTTTTACCTCCGAACTCACACTTTTTTATAAAGTACGTTAAGAATATGCTAATAGTAACAAAAAAAAGAAGAGAGCATTGTCTCTTCTTTTTTTTGTATTCCAAAAAACCCTTAGACCAAGGGACTAGCAGCCCGGTCCTCAGGAACTTTGTGGTGGAGCAAATAATTCACCGATTTTAGTCATCCAAAATTCTGCTTCCTCAGTCATGCCATACGTATTAAACACGTATTCTGATTCTGTTTTAAATTTTTCCATCTTATCTGGCAATATAAGGCCTGATCTTGCCATCGAGAGAATGGAATAATAGACTAATCTCGAGTAAAGTCCAACAAGTTCTGGCCTTTCTTTTAAAGAATCTATAACAATATCGATACTTTTTCTGAAATCGTCAATTGAATCTTGAGTTTTTGCTACCTCTACGTTGTTTATACCTCTGTTCATATAAGTTATAGCAAGGTCTAAGTTAAGAGAACTGTCAACTTTTGTTTCTTTTTCTAAAATATCTATGGCCTTGTTAAAGGCTTCAAAAGAAGATTCAAAATTGTTCATATTTTTTTGTGTAATTGCAAGCTGATTTAGAGCATGAGTATAGAGTCCGGCATTGGAAAGAGAGCCATTTTTGTAGCATTCTTCATATAACTTAATTGCTTCTTTGATTTGAGAAAGGGCTTCATCAAGCTTGCCCATCTGTCCTAAGTTTATTCCCTTGTGCGTTAATAACCGAGCAATATCTTCCTGATTTTTACTAAAATTTTCGCTAAAAAGAAACCTTCTAAGAGAAATCGATTCATCAAGATCTTTCATTGAACCTTCAAAATCTCTGCCATAGGCTCTAATAAGACTTCGTATATCCAGTGCAGTTGCAAGAATGTCTTTTTCTTCGTTTGTTTGACTTTCATAAAGCTCATCAATTAATTCTTGTAACACTTCCCTTCCTTGGTCGAGCTCGTTTTTGTTGACTAAGTCAACGGCATTTTGTAGCTTTTCTTTGTAATTGGTTAATGACATAATTCCTCCAAAAATTTTATTTACTAACTCACTTTATAAATACTATCTTATTTTTTTAAATTTGTGTAGAAGTTTGTGTAAACAATATTTTTTGGATCTTCACTCTTAGGAGCTAATATGATTTAATATATATAATGATATCTTTAACTAAAAAGGCAATAAAACTAATTGAAAGTAGCGGCAAAGAAATATATATCTTGCCATCGAGGGATTTGTTGTGTAGCACTTGAGGAACTGGTTCAGGAATCCCATCAGTTAGATGGGGAAGACCTAAGAAAGAATTTGATAAGTATGTTTGTATGTATTTTAATGATATTGTAGTTTATATACCGAAAAATTTTTCTTACGACAAAGATCTAGTGGTCGATGCAAAGAGAAGCTCTTATGGCAAGGAATATATTTTTATATATGCTTTAGATGGAGGTAAAGATGCCTAAATTTGAATTTGATAAAGAAGCTAAAGAATATATAAAATCAAAGGGTTCAAAGATTTTTTTTATAAATGCTTCATCATGTTTTTCTTGAAGTAGGGTTCCTTTGCCTCCCTCAGTTAGAGCGGGAGAACCACTTGAAGGTATAGCCTATAAAGTTTTTGAACAGGAGGGAATAGAAATTTATATACCAAAGGAGTTGAACCTTAAGAATAAGACAAGAATTGGTTTGAAAAAATTTTTATTTTTCAAAGAACTTATAGTGGTAGCTTGATATGTTTAAGGGTACTCTATTTAAAAGTTCTCTTTCAAGATATATTTCATTTAGAAAATCTTTAAAAAATTATCAGGAAAAAGGTTTTGCAACTTCGTTAAGTAAAGGTTTAGAAAAGATAAAATATGAAATTTTTAAAGCAAAAGATTTCTGGCAAGATCTAAGAGTTGTTAAGATAAATTTTGACTACTCTCCTAAAATTCCTGTTCAACATAAAGATGTTGCGTTTACTATAATTAACAAAGACGAGATGCACTACGCTCTTAATTTAAGGGATAGCTTTTTAAGAAATAATCCAGAAATTGATTTTGTAGTAGTAGTTGTAGACCTTTTAAAAGATATTAGAGAGTTTAGACTCTTTAATGAGTTAGTATCTAAAGGCATTAAATTTTTTTTCTTGTGTGAGCTTTTGTCAGAAATTTCCTGCAGAGATATGCATAAAGTTCTTTGGACATCCACAAAGGACGAAGCGAAAAACTGGATTTTGCCGTATGTTTTCGAATACTTTGCTTATGTTGGCTTTAAGAAGAGTTTGTACTTATCGAAAAATATTTTTTGCCTTTCTGACGTAAGGGGCTTATACGATCTTTTGGACGATTATGACGTAATTCGTTTCAAAGAATCAATATATGCCTTAAAAAACACCGAAGCTAATATTTCCTATTTCCATAAGAAAGAGATTTCAAAGCTTAAATATCTTGAGCTAGACGATTTGCAGTATACTTTGACTTTTTATAACGTTAAAAAAGAAGATATCGTATTTAAAGAATCTAGTTATTTTGTAAACAGAAAAAATCAACTTAGGAAATTGTCACTTTTTGAATTTAGTGGATTTTATTTAGATGACCTATTTTTGTTCGATCATGTGAGCTTTTTTGGATCAATAAACAAATCATATGTAAAGTTAATAAATGAATACTATAATAAAGACTTTTTCCAGAACAAAAGAAAGTTTGAAGAATTGCCATATTATTTCGAATACCTCCCATTAACAAAAATAAGAGTACCTCTTGAAGTAAGAAAGAGGTACTCAGAAGAAATATTTAAGAGATTTAGAAATCCATATTTACCTGACAGTGAGAACGTAAGAGCAATACTTTCCTTTCTACACCCAAAATATAGTTCTATAAGCAGGTTTGCGAGATGTGTGATCGAGTCGAGGCAGGATTTAAACTTAGCTTTTTCCAGTACGGGCACAATAAACACGGCAGCATTGAAGGATATCTTAAGGGTTAATTACAACCTCACTTATACTTCTCGTATTGAACATAGTTCCTTTGGGATAAATATTGTTGGGTTTTTTGAATCAAAAATTGGACTTGGAGTTCAGGCGAGATCTTTTTTTAGAAAGGCCTCTTCACTGGGCATTCCATGTTCTCTTTTCTTTTTGCCCGTTGCTTCAAATTTGAGAGTTTCTGAAGAAGAGATTAAAAATATCGCATGCTTTAATGTTAATAATCTGTCATTTAATAACACAATATTTTTCATTAACTCAGAGGATTTGGCTTATCTTAAAGATATATCGAGTAATATTTTTAGAGGCAGAACGTCTGCAATCTGGAATTGGGAATTTGACAAATATTTTGATGACCCAAGGGCTTTTTCTTTGGTGGATGAAGTTATGTGTTATTCGGATTTTGTAAAAGGTGCTTTAATAAAAGCTGGAGGAGAAAAAGTATATAAATTCCCATATCCATTCACTTACGATTGGAGAATATTACAACACAGAAAGAATCTTCGAGCAACCTTTGGTTTTTATGATTCATTTGTTTTCATGTTTATTTTAGACTTTTTCAGAGATTTTGACAGAAAAAGGCCGTTTTTGCTTCTGAAGGCTCTCTCGAGAGTTGTAAGAGAATGTAGCGATGTATATCTAATTTTTAAGACTTTTCAGGCTGCAAAATATTCTGAAAATCAAGTAAAACTTACAAAATACATTAAAGAATTGGATATTATTGACAATGTTGTGTTTGTAGACGAAACTACAAATAGAGATGGTTACATTACAATATTAAATGCTGCTGATGCGTATGTTTCGCCTCACAGCTGTGAAGGTATGGCTCTTCCTTTAATAGAGGCTATGTGGCTTGGAAAGCCAGTTATAGCTACAGCGTATGGTGGGAATCTTGAGTTTATGAATAAAGATAATTCCATACTTTTAAGCTATAAGTTTGAAAAAATAGGTCAGAATAATTCAGGATATAACCCAGATTGGGAATGGGCGCTCCCTGATGAAGATGAGTTGTATAGTGCTATGATTAAATTGGCTAAAGATAGAGATTTTGCTAGAGAACTTGGAGAAAGGGCAAGAGCTTTTGTGATGGAAAAGTTTTCCGTCCAAAACTTTTCCAAAGAGATGCTCAACTTTTTTGAAAGAGAAAGTAAATGATTGTAAAAGATGAAATTAAAAAAGCAATATCTGAATCGCTGGAGCTAAAAAATAGACTGCTTTCTGATGATAAATTTTTAGAAACTGTTAAAATGAGCGTTAAAGTTATATCTGCAGCGCTAAGATCTGGGAAAAAACTTTTGATTGCTGGAAATGGCGGTAGTGCTGCTGATTCTCAGCATATTGCAGCAGAGTTTGTTGGAAGATTCTTATTGGAAAGAAAAGCACTAAGAGCTATAGCTCTTACTACTGACACTTCAATTATTACTGCTGTTTCAAATGATTTTGGATATGAAAGCGTTTTTGCAAGACAGATTGAGGCACTGGGTGAGATGGGCGACGTCTTTTTTGCAATTTCAACAAGTGGAAATTCTAAGAATTTAATAAAGGCTTTAAGAATTGCTCAACTTTATCATATAAGCACAATTTCACTTACAGGTATGACTGGCAACGAAATGGAAAAACTATCTGATATTTGTATAAGCGTCCCATCAAAAAAAGTGCCAAGAATACAGGAGTGTCATATTATGATCGGACACATAATTTGTGATATGGTTGAAAAGACTCTTACTTCAAAATCTACTTGATTCAACCTATCTTAAATAAAATTAGTTTTTTTGTCGATAATTCGATAGAGTAATTATTTTTTAATAAAGGAGTATATAGTCTAAAGACAGAAAGGAGGTGAAGAATTGAATTCCTTGCCTTTAGTTAATTTGCCCATAGTGCAGTCTGGCAATTCTGTGTCAAATCAGAATCAGTCATCTATCTCACAGGACGAAGCCTTCTCTTCGATTTTAGAACAAATTGTTAGCGAAGCTACTCAAAATGAGACTAATGTAGCTCAAAGCTCACAAACCAATGTCCAAGCACCTACATCAAAATCTCAATTGCAATCTGGAAATGAAAGTAGCGATCAGAGCGTTTCAGGACAAATGCAACCTTCTGTCGTGCCAATTTCAGTATCAAATCAAATGCCAATTATAAATTTGCCAGTTCAAATTCTTGCTCTTCAGGGCTCAAATTCATCTCAGGATCAAATCAGCACTCAAAGCTCTTTAAAAGAGCAAACTAACGCAAGCATCAATACTCTTACTCAACCGAATACCCAGATCCTAGGACCACTGCAAGACGTTCAATTAGTTTCTATACAGCCACCTAATATTTTACTCACAAACCAAAGTAAAGATCTTGGTAATTTAATAAATAATGACAATATGCCTGCTAGTGTTCCTGTTTCTGAAAGCACTGTTATAAACCAGTTACTTTCAAATGTTTTAAATTCTCCTCCTGTCTCAAATTCTCAAATAAATAGTGTTGCAACTAATTCTCAAAGTAACTCTAATGTATCAAGTACTTTGCAAACAAGTAATCAAACTCCATTCTTATTAGATACCCAATTAAATATTTTTCAAGCACAATCAGCGCCTCAAAGTACACCTGTCCAAGCTGCTAATTCCACACTTTCTAATCAGCTAGCTCAGAACAATATTGTGCCTAATTTTAGCTATATTCAAACATTACAAACCCCTGGCAGTATGTCTCAGGATAATTCTGGAGCAAATGCTGCTACCTTAAATACTTTGTCAAATCTTTCGCAAAATTTAGAGACAATTTCTAACAAATCATCTAGCATCCTACAGTTAATGCCAAATTTGCAAGTCGTTATAAATCAATCAAATTTGCCAAATTCTGTTACAGGACCTCTTTTATCTTCTCAGAACCTAAACCAAGAAGCCTTTATCTACCAAAATCAGGTTGCGGCACAAAATATCTCAAACAATATTACTTCTCAGATACTCAGCAACTTAAGTATACCCTCTTCTGTGAACTCTCAAATTAGTGCTGCTAACATTCTCTCCCGACAAATAATCTCCAACTTTAATCAGACAAATTCTTTGTCTAATTCACCTGATAGCAAATTAACAAGTACAAATGAAGCTATTCTTTCAGGCTTGCCTAATGTTTCTATATCAAATAGCAGTAATATGGTGATGCCAAATCAGGGGATATCTTATCACTCCATTTCACTCGACGCTTATCAAAAGATTCAGAATATGATGCAGGATTTGAGATTTAATTCTCCAAAGGATATAGAATTTTTGCTAGAACCGCCAGATTTGGGCAAAGTAAAATTAAACGTTTCACTTGATAAGGCTACAAACTCTGTAAACATGACGTTTTTTGTTGTAGACGATCTTGCAAAGCACGCCATTTTGTCAAATATGCAAGATTTTAGGCAGATTTTGCAGTCAAATGGTTTTGCAACAAATAACGTAAACGTCTATGTAAACTCTGATCAAAAAGGCCAAGGATTCAGTCAGGATTTCAGTCACGTAATTTATCCTTTAGATAATAATAATAATGTTTCTTTAGATACTGCGCTTATAACAGGTATCCAAAGCCTTAAAAGCGGTGTTGATATAAGAGTTTAGAAAAAGGAGGCATTAAAATGTCAGTTTCAAGCGTTGGTTCAACGAGTAATAGTACTAGTGCAAGTTCTAATACCAGTTCAAGTTCGAGCGCTAATAGCCTGGCAAGCACCAATGCTTTTTTGACCCTTTTAATTGCTCAGCTAAAAAATCAGGATCCTCTTGACGCTATGAGCACAAACGAGTTTATGAACGAGTTATCAGCTCTTACTACCACACAACAAATGACAAACATGAGTAATTCCGTACAAAATTCTATGACAAACATAAACAATCTGTATGCTACCAACTTAATAGGTAAAAAAATTCAGTATACCGCTGCTGACAACAGCACACAAAGCGCTACAGTTACCCAGGTTACTATAAAAAATGGAAATCCTTCTTTGGTATTAGATAACGGTTCTACTATAAATCTTTCGAGCGTAGTAAGCGTTTCATGAAGATAGATAAAATTCAAGGACAAGGCACTTCTAATAGCAGTTTTCCAAAACTTCAGTCAGATTCAAGTTTTGCCCAGATTTTAAACAGTGAACTTAGTAACATAAACCTTACAAATCACGCCTCAAAGCGCCTTGAATCAAGAGGTATAAGTCTTAGTTCTCAAGATATTTCAAAGATGAACTATGCTATGGAAAAGCTTTCAAAAAAAGGTTCAAGAGAATCTCTTGTGCTTATGGACAACAGGGCTTTTGTAGTCAATCCTAAAAGCAAAACTATTATAACTGCTGTAAGCCAGGAGAATTTAAAGGATAACGTTTTTACAAATATTGATAGTGCAATAATATTATAAAATGGGCTGGACCGCATGTCGGAGGCCCTCGAAAAGTTAAGGAGGGTGAAATATGTTAAGAGCTATGTCTTCTGCTGTTAGTGGTTTACAAAATAACCAAACAGCTATGGACGTAATAGGTAATAACATCGCAAACGTTAATACTATTGGTTTTAAGGCGAGTACAGTTACCTTTTCTCAAATGCTTTCTCAAACTCTCAGCGGAGCGTCAGCTCCTCAAAACGGTTTGGGGGGGATCAATCCAATGCAAATTGGTCTGGGCACTCAAATCGCTGCTATTTCTACTCCATTTACTAGTTCTTCTACTGAAAATACTGGAGTAAATACCGATCTTGCTATACAGGGCAACGGCTTTTTTATCGTGAACAACGGCTCTCAAAATTTTTATACCAGAGACGGCTCGTTTAACGTAGATGCAAACGGAAATCTTGTAAATAGTGCAGGTCTTAAGGTTCAAGGTTGGCAGGCTGATTCTAGTGGTGTAGTAAATCCCTCAGGTCCTGTGTCTGACTTGAAGATTCCAATAGGACAGTCTATGCCTGCAAAACAGTCAAACAACATTACTATGACGGGGAATCTTGACGCATCCCAGTACGCGAACACATCATCTTCTACTACTCCGTATGCCGTTACGTCATCTGGGGCAATATATGATTCTCTTGGCGTATCCCACTCTGTTACCACAGTTATTACCCCAACTGGTACTCAAAACACATGGAAGTGGAGAACTCTTACAACTCTTCCGTCTGCTGATGTTCCAAGTAAGACCGCTGCTGCTCCTAGTGGACCTGCTACTGCAACAGGGAACATAACCCTTTCTTTTAATGGCTATGCAATCCAGAGCATTGTTGGAGACAACGTGCCCTACAATATATCTATTACAGTTCAAAATGGTGACACGACCTCTACAATAGAACAGAAGGTCATAAACGCTATAAACAACGATCAAATACTGAAAAATTATTTTGTAGCAAGCAATAATAGTGGTAGCGTTAATTTGCAGTCAAAATTGGTGGATCCGACTGGTACTTATGGAACGAACTGGTTAACAATCACTGAGAATGATGGTTCAACAGGAGCTGCTACAGGGCTTAATAATTTTTCTTATGCTTCATCTGATGTAGGTACTACTCCTGTTTCAAACGTTTATGCTACTTCTGGCTACGGTACACTAACATTCAACTCTAATGGCTCACTTTCAAATGTTACTACTACTTATCCAACTCCCTCTACTTCTACAGCAACACTTTTGATAAATCCGTCAACAGGTGCTTCTACTCCATGGACTCCCACAATTAACTTTTCCGGCATGACGCAATACGGAGGATCGTCTAGTCTAAACTTTGCTAGCCAGGACGGTTATTCTTCTGGTTCTTTACAGAGCTATTCTATAGATCAGTCAGGCGTTATTACCGGAACTTATTCTAATGGTCTTACAAACGCTATAGGTCAGATTGCACTAGCTAATTTCCCAAATCCATCAGGCTTAACCAGTAATGGATCGAACATATATAGTACTTCTTCAAATTCTGGAACTGCCCAAATTGGTGCTGCTGGTTCTGGCGGTATAGGAACGATTATTCCAAGTGCCCTTGAAATGTCCAACGTAGATCTTTCCCAGCAGTTTACGAACTTGATTACTACTGAAAGAGGTTATGAGGCGAATGCCAGAGTTATAACCACATCTGATCAAATGCTTCAGGATTTATTATCGCTAAAGGCTGCTCCGTAGGAGTTTGTGAATTTTAGGAGGTTAAAGTTATGGATAATTCTATTTTTACTGCTGTAAGTGGTGCCCTCTCCAGCCAGAGTGCTCTGGATGTAGTGGCAAACAATATTTCAAACGTTAATACGACGGGGTTTAAAGAAAGCAACCCTACTTTTGCTGATGTCTTGTCACAAGAGCTTTCATTTGCAACCTCCAGGACAAACCCTCTTCAGATCGGAGCAGGATCTAAGCTTGACTCTACGTCGCTATCTTTTACTCAGGGACCAGTTCTAACTACTAACGACCCTACAGATTTTGCAATCAGCGGTAGCGGATTTTTTGTTGTTTCTGATGGGACAAATACCTATTATACGAGGGATGGATCCTTTAGCCTAGATAGCAACGGCAACCTTGTAACTGCAGATGGTTTGTATGTACAAGGTACAAATGGTAATATAAATATCGATACTACATCTAAAAATTTCGTAAACTTTACAGTTAAGCCGGACGGTTCAGTTTATTCAAATTTCTCGAATGGGCAGTCTGTTTTGGATGGGAAAATTATGGTAGTTGATTTTATAAACAAAAATGCACTTATAAACGTAGGAGGAAATAATTTTAGTCCATCTGTAAATTCTGGAAATCCAGTAGCGCTAAGCAACGGTTACTCAATAATCCAAAATGCTTTAGAAGGTTCAAATACTGACCTTGCAACTCAGATGGCCAATTTAATCGATTATGAAAGAACTTATCAGGTAAACGCTCAAGCTATTACTACAAGCGATAGTATGCTTCAGACTGCAATAGGACTTATAGTATGATAAAATTAACAAAGTTAAACGATGCAGAGTTTATCTTAAATTCAGATTTGATAGAATCTATAGAGAGTTCACCTGATACGACTATAACTCTTTTTACAGGAAAAAAATTTATGGTAAAGGAGACTCCCGAAGAAATAGTTGAAAAAATAATCGAGTATAATAAAAAGGTAGGTTTAAGGTTTGCCCAGGCCAGAATGCAAAACACATCCGAAAACAAGGGTTAATATATGGACATAGCAACAGTTGCAGGCTTTGCCATTGCTTTTGGCTCTATAATGTTATCTGTCATTATTGAAGGTGGGTCATTTTCACACTATTTGAGCCTACCAGCTTTTGTGTTGGTGCTTGGTGGAACTACTGGTGCAGTAGTCATAAACACAACAGTGGATCAATTAAAAATGGTTCCAAAAATTGTTAGAAAGGCCTTTTTTGCACCTAAGGATAATCCTGTGACAGTTATAGATCAGATTGTAAGGCTTGCTGAAAAGGCCAGGAGAGAAGGTCTGCTATCACTTGAAGCCGAGCTTGAGGGCGTTGATGATATGTTTATGAAAAGAGGAGTTCAGCTGGTAGTAGATGCTGTTGATCCTGAACTAGTTAGAGCAATTTTAGAAAATGATTTAGAGATAATGGAAGCGAGACACAAATTGGGCGAAAATTTCTTTGTAGGGTTGGGGGGATTTGCGCCCACTTTAGGTATTCTTGGTACGGTTATGGGTCTTGTTCACATGCTTGCAAATTTGGAAGATCCAAGTGGCGTCAGTCAGGCAATTGCTGGCGCCTTTATAGCTACTCTATATGGTGTTGGCGTAGCTAACCTTGTGTTTTTGCCCATTGCTGGGAAATTGGGCGTTAGGAGCAAAGAGGAAACGCAAATTAAGACAATGATAATGGAAGGCATACTCTCAATACAGGCAGGGGATAATCCAAGAATAATAGAAGAAAAATTGAAGGTATTTTTGCCCCCTACGCTAAGGTTAGCGTATGAGGCACAAAAAGAAAAGGAAAGAGTTAGTGCATAATGGCTGATGTTTTAAGCCAAGACGAAATAGATGCAATCCTAAATGCCTTTAATACAGGTCAGGTTAGCGCTGATCTGCTTGAAAAAGAGCCAGAAAAGACCGTAAAGACTTACGACTTCAAAAGACCTAGTAAATTTTCTAGAGATCATCTCAGAACGCTTGAACTGATCCATGAAACGTATGGAAGGTTAGTAGCGACCTCTCTTTCAAGCCTGGTAAGAGGCAGCATGAGGTTAGATTTTTCTGCAATAGATCAAGTTCCTTACGAAGAGTTTATAAACTCGCTAATCCCCCCTGCAATGATTGTAATAATTAGTTGGGAAAATACCGGACTATCAATGGTTTTGGAAATGAATTTGAACATTACTTTGGCTCTTGTGGACAGATTGTTAGGAGGTTCTGGACTCCCACCGCCTAGTCCAAGAGCTCCAACAGACATAGAAAATGCTTTAATTGCTAAGCTTGTTGATAGGCACCTTGTAGCCCTTGAGGAGGCATGGAGAACAGTTTACCCTGTAAGTCTTACCTTTGTAGGAACAGAAACAAATCCTGAATTTGCACAAATTGTCCCAGCGAATGAAATGGTGGTACTAATTACTATGGACATAGGCATTGGAGATCTTAGTGGTATAATGTCCTTAGCAATTCCATATAGTTTGTTAGAACCAATAGTTAATCACCTTTCTGCTCAAAGATTTTTTGTAAAGAAAAAGGCAGAAAATGACATAGAAAGAGAATACGTTTATCAACATGTTTTGAACGTAATGGTTAACTTGCAGGTATGTTTGGGACATATGCATATTCCTTTGAGAGATTTGATTAATTTAAGAGTTGGTGACACTTTATTGTTAGATACGAAGGTTGATAAACCACTTGATGTTAAAATAGAGAAGAAACAAAAATTTTTAGGAGTGCCTGGAAGGGTTGGTAAGAATTTGGCAATAAAAATTACTGAGGTGTTGAGGGAATGAACGTATGAATCTAACTGACGAACAAATAGATGCTATTGGTGAAGTCTTAAATATGGCTATGGGCTCTGCAGCCACCACTCTTTCACAACTGGTTAATAAAAAGATATCGATTACTTCTCCAATGGTTGACATAAGCGATATTGAACAGATTGCAGCTGATTTCGAAGACAATTCCATCGGCGTGATGATAGGTTATGAAGGAGAAGTGGAAGGTTCCTCTTTGCTTGTTGTTAAAAAAACTGATGGTTCAATTATTGCTGATCTTATGATGGGCGGAGAGGGAAATCCAGAGCTTCCATTCGATGAACTTGCTGAATCGGCTCTGCAGGAAGCTATGAATCAAATGATGGGAGCAGCTTCAACGGCTCTTGCTAGCCTTTTAGGTGGCAGGATTAATATAATGCCTCCTAGTGTAGTCAATTTTGATGAACAGCCGATTGTAGAATCGCTGAAGCAGATAGCATCAGGGAAAGAAGCGGTAGAGGTATTATTTGATTTTACAGGAGAAAATGTTTTTCAAACGAAGTTGGTCATGATATTATCGGAGCCCGTAGCCCAAAAAATGGCTCAGATGGCTGTTAATAAAGCTAAGGCTATGATTGAAAACCAAGATGACAGCGCGTCTAAAGCTTCTTCCTTAGAGAATCAAAGCACTACTATGTCGCCTCAAAGTGCTTCACAGCCTTTAAGTGCTGCGGGTTCAACGGCTGTTAATTCTTCAATTCCTCAGTCTGGAGTTCAGCAACCCCCATATTCGTATCCGCCACAAGCATCGCAGCAAAACCCCTATAATTATCCACCACCACCATATAGTTATCCGCCACCTCCACCTACATACCAACAACAACCTCAAATACAGGCTTCTCAAGCCCAATTTCAACAGCTTCAGCCATCACCTCAAGGGGATTCGATTAACATTGAAAATCTCTTGAATATACCTCTTGAGCTTAGTGTTTCACTTGGTAATGCAAAGATGACGCTAAAAGACGTGTTAGAGTTAAGGTCAGGGTCTGTTATTGAATTAAATAAGCTTGCTGGAGAGGCTCTTGAAGTAATGATAAACGATGAGTTAATTGCTCGAGGCGAAGTGGTAGTTATAGATGAAAATTTTGGCATAAGAATCACAGAAATAATAAGCCCCAGAGAGAGGCTGGAAAAAATTTAAACTATATTTATTTTAGTAAACAATTTTAAAATCTTCAAAGTCTAAATCGTGTTTATCCTTTTTTATTTCTATGTCAATTACTTTTGAACCGGGTGATCCCTTTTTTAATTCTTTTATTAACTTATTTATTTTTTCTTCCTCTCCAACGGCTACAACCTCTACAGAACCATCGCTTAGGTTTCTAACTGTACCTCTAAGGTCTAATTCTCTAGCTATCTTTTGCGTGAAAGCCCTAAAATATACTCCTTGAACTTTTCCTATTACTTTGGCATATAGGGTCATTTCTCTTCCCTCCAAATCGCGTTTAATTTTTCCTCATCATTTGCAATTAGGTAAGCTGAATCTATTAAGTTATTTCTAAATGAGCCAGGTAATGAGCTTCTTTGCTCGGCTACCTTTCCAACTGATTTGAAAAATATGCTTGCTCCAAGAGAAGCCATTAGTAAATTATCACTTTCTATGGCTGCAAAGGAGGCAACAATAGATCCTAACATACAACCACAACCGGTTACCTTTGACATCAAAGAGCTTCCACCCTCAATTTCAAATACTTTATCACCATCACTAACAAAGTCTTTTTCTCCTGTTACCAAAACTATGGCTCTATATTTCTTAGCAGCCTCTTTTGCTATATTAGCATAATTTTTGTTAGAAGGGGTGGCATCTACTCCTATGCCTTCAGCAGGCAAATCAATAAGAGTTGCTATCTCAAAGGAATTACCCTTTATAATACTTATTTTCAAATTTTGCAAAAGATTTTTTGCTGTTCTTGTTCTAAACTTGCTTGCTCCTGCCCCAACGGGGTCTAAAATTAGGGGGAGGTTTTTAAAATTTGCATATTTTCCGGCAACGAGCATGTGATTTATTTCATCTTGCTTAAGAGTTCCAATGTTTAGCAATACTGCTGAAGCCATATTCGTTATATCATCTAATTCAACCTCTTCCAGCGCCATTATTGGAAGAGCTCCAATTGCAAGCGTTATGTTTGCACTATCGTTCATTACGACGTAATTTGTAAGATGATGAATCAAGGGTTTTCTTTCCTTTATTTTCTGTAATATTTTTTTAATCCATTCGTAATCATTCACTTCTTTGGCTCCTTAAAGTCTTATTTTAGAATCCTATATTTTATAATACTATAGATTGTTATGTAAGGATTACTGAATCTTAAAATGAACCTCTTAGTAGTTATTCTATTTTATAAATTAATAAAATTTATTAATAAATTTCTTTAAAAAACAGTTTAGTTTTTAGCGTTATAATGTTTTAAAGGGCTTTTTAGGAGGGTAGTAGAATTGCACAAAGACATATCGCAGTTTATAGACGTTAAAAGAGTTTTAGATGAAATAATAATTAAAGATGATCTAAGGATATTAGATCTTGGTTGTGGAGGAGGAGCAATCTCTATACCATGTGCAAAAATGCTTACCAAGGGAACAATATTTGCTGTTGATAAAAATACTGAAGTTTTAAACATAATGTTAAATCGTGCAAAAAGTGAAAATATTAATAATCTAATTGCTCTTAATTCGAGTTTTGAAGACTTAGAGTTTCAAGAAGAATATTTTGATCTTGTAATAATGTCTTCTGTATATCACGAATTAGAAGATGCTCCTTTAATTCTGAAAAGAATAAACAGGTGGTTAAGATCTACAGGCATACTTTCTGTAATTGAGTGGAAAAAGGAAAGAAAAGAGAATTTTGGGCCACCGGCTGTAGTTAGGGTAGAGGAAGATTTACTTCTGGGTACTCTAATATTCTCAGGATTTGATCTGATTCACATGGAAGACCTAACGCCTTCAATTTATCACGTAATATTAAAAAAATCTGACAGAATTAGTAATTCAGAACAAAAATTTTAATCAAATAAATGATTAGAAAGGGTTTAAATTGTGGTTGACGTTGAGAAAGCTAAAATTTTGATACTGCAAAATGCATCTCTTCTGGGAACGGAATATGTCTCTCTCAAAGACTCAATAGGCAGAATACTAGCTGAAGATATTAAAGTAGAAGAAGATGTGCCAGCTAGAAACCTGTCTGCTATGGATGGCTTTGCAATAAAACTGCCATGTGATGACAAGTGTAAAATAATTGGTGAGTCCAGAACGGAGAGACCCTTCCTGGGGGAGATTTCTCAAAATGAAGCTGTAAAAGTTTCAACTGGATCAGTTCTTCCAAAAGGAAGCAATGCTGTAGTTCTGATCGAAGACACGTTGGTAAGTTCTGATGTGGTTTATATTAAAAAAATGCCTTTAGAGGGAAGAAATATTTTTAAAATGGGCGAAGAATATGAAGCCGGATCAATTGTTTCTTATAATGGCTCAAAGATTTCGCCATTTGATTTTGCTACTTTTTGTAGACTTAATAAAACTAAAGTAAAGGTTTTTAAAAAGGTTAAGATATCTTTACTGGCAGTTGGAAAAGAACTTGTAAGTTGTGAAGAAGAAGGCCTTTATAAAAATTTTTTAACTCCCACTTTCGAGGAAATTTTAAGAAGGCCTCATATAGAAATTAAAAGAAATATTATATGCAGGAACAATTATGAGATTGAAGGCGAATTGAAGAAGGCACTTGATGATTCAGACATAATAATTTCTTTTGGAAATGCGTCGTTTGATTCAAGTGATGGTCTTTTTCCTGTTGTCCAAAAAATATTTGAACCAATTTTTTGGAGGGTAAAAATGCAACCCGGAAAATCTTTAATGGCTTTTAAAAAAAATAAAACGTATTATTTTGGTTTGTCTGGCAACGTTTGGGCTGCTGTCTTGGGTTTCTATCTTTTTATAAGGCCTTTGATATTTTTGCTTTCTGGTCAAGATTATAAGTTTAAATCTTTTGAGAGCGTGCTTGGGGAAGCCTTTAATAAAAATTCTAAAGAAGCAAGATTTTTGCGAGGTACTTTAATTGACAACAAGTTTTATTTTAAAAAATTTTCACAACACAGTCACTCTCTTAAAGGCTTTAGAGATATGACTCATATTGCTATGTTAAATCCTGGTCCTCCACAGGATATAGGAGCTAAAGTAAGGGTATTTGAATTTTCTTTGGAGGTTTAACAATGTATCCTTCTAAAAAGGTGCCGGTTGAAGAAAGCGTTGGTATGACATTGGGATACGATCTAACAAGAATTGTTCCTGGCAAGCACAAAGAGGCTGTTTTTCGAAGAGGACATGTTATTACTGCAGATGATATACCTATATTGAAAGAGATCGGAAAAGATTTCATATGGGATTTAAAAATTGCTGAAGACGAACTTCATGAGGATGAAGCAGCTTTAAGGCTTGCAAGCGCGATTTCGGGTGATAATCTAATTGTCAAAATGCCTGGTGAAGCTTGGGCTGATGTGATTGCAGCAAAAAAAGGCCTTTTTAAAGTTAGGGTGAGACAACTTGATGCTATAAATTCAAGGGGAGATACACTTGTTGCCACTTTGAGGAACAATACTGTGGTTGAAGAAGGCAGGGTTGTTGCAAAGGCGAAGGTTCAAGGACTGGTTATAAAGAAAAGAGAAATAGAATTAATTGAGGGTGAGTGTAAAAATCTTGGAAAGGTTCTAACCCTTTATCCATTTATAGAAATGAGAGTAGGTTTGATTGTTACTGGTTCTGAGATTTATTATGGCAGAAAAGAGGATTCATTTACGCCGCTAATTGTTAGTAAAGTAGCAAAGTTTAACTCTGAAGTAGTTATGAGAGAATGTTTACCAGATGATCCTGATCTAATATCTAATGCTATTTTAAAATTTGTTCGAAATAAAGTTCAGATCATAATTATAACAGGTGGGATGAGCCCAGATGATGTTTCTGCCGAAGGTATAAGAAGATCTGGCGCATCTGTAGTAAGTTATGGTGCACCACTTTCACCTGGTGCAATGTTTCTTGTGGCCTATCTTGGTGACATCCCAATTTTTGGTATTCCTGGAGGTGCACTTAGATTTGATCCTGGGGCATTTGACTTGTTTGGTCAAGTTGCCTTTGCTGGTTTGAGGATTACCTATGAGATGATTAGACATTCTGGGCATGGAGGCTTATTAAGATGAATCAATTCAAAGTGTGTTTTCACGTTTCAAAACTTGAAGACTGGCCGGTTGCCTTAAAAAATATTAATAATTTTATTAATGATATATCAGACGAAAGTGAATTTGATATAAAGGTTGTAGCTAACTCGGCAGGAGTATTAATTTTAACAAATGAACTAAGAAGTGAGCTTGAACCTACTATGAAAAAATTGTCTGATAAGGGGGTTATCTTTGAATTTTGCAATAACGCTCTAAATCTTTACAAGATAGATAAAAAATTAGTATTTGATTGGGCTAAGGTTGTTAAGGCTGGTATTACTGAGATAGTAAGGCTTCAAGAGTTAGGCTTTTCATATATAAAGCCGTAAATATTAAAGGGGGAGCAAAAATGAAAAAAATAATATTATTGATTTTGTTCTTTTGCTTTATTGTCAATTCTAATGCTTGTGCTCAAGGATTTGATCCAAATATTTATACCTGTAGGGACTTTGTTCAAAGCTATTCAAATGATTCTGGCAGCGTTGCTTTGCAGACACTGTGGGCATGGGGTTTTCTAACATTTAAAGACGAAAGTCTTATGTCTTTAAACAGCGATATGTTAAAGTCTTTAACTAACGAACTAAGTGAAGGCTGTTCTCAAAATTTAGACGCATCTTTTATTGAATTTGTCAGAAAATATTTTACTTTTAAATATGTAGGAAGTTCAAAAAAGGGTGAAAATGTAGCAATATTTAACCCAAAAAGGTATACATGTAAAGCGTTCTTAAGCTCTCTTAATTCAAGCGACACAACCTCAGACGACCTTGTAGGATATGCACTGATATGGGGTCTGGGATATACAGCCGCTTACAGACCAGACGACGTTGATGTAGTTGACGACCAAAGCGCTGGCACCTTAGCTGGTTTTATGAAAAATCTGGTATGTAAAGATCCGAACGAAAGTTTTTATAATTCACTTCACGAACTGTATAAAAAATTAGAAAAAAGGTAATTATTTAGCGTTTCTCATTTTTAAAAGTTTTTCTGAGATTGCGTATAAATCTTCTGCTACTTTTGATAATTCATTTATAGACATTGCTTGATCTTCTGACACTTTGGCTATATTTTGAGAACTTTCAAGAATTTGTTTTACAGACATGCTTATTTCGTTTAATGTTTCGTTTATCTTATTTGCAAATTTCATCGACTCAGTAGCAAGCTTTTGTATTTCACTGGCTACAACCCCAAAGCCCTTGCCATGAACGCCTGCTCTAGATGCTTCTATTGCTGCGTTTAAACCAAGGAGTCTTGTTTGATTCGCAATCTTTTTGATAAAAGTATTTATTGCGTCAGTTTCGTCCAATTTGTTTCTTGCTTCATGAACGATTGCTGCTGTTTCTTCGCTTGACGCAGCTAGTTCTTCAGAACTTGCCGATAGTGAGCTAAGCGTTTGGGTTAATGAAGAAGATATTTTTTGGTTTTTGTTTATAGTTTCAAATAATTTCATTTCTTCTATTCTTGCTTCTACCTGAAACATGAGATAATTTGAGATGATTTTTCCAAGAGCGTCAAACATTACAGTAAAATTTCCTATTCTCTCTCTTGGATTTATGTGGGCAGTTTTTAAAGTTTTAAGTGCTTCTTCTACGTTTTCAACTCCAATTTCAGCAAAATACCTTCTAAAGTGTTCTGTCATTTCTTCGTCAGGTTGTTTTGGCAGGCACTGTCCCCCTGCAATATTTCCAATTCTTTTGCCATAAAGCAAAATTGGAACTATAAAATCTTGAATATTTGCATGACAAAAGTAATATTGAGGTTTGCCTTGTTCCATTGCGTCTTTTCCGCGCTTTGCCGCTTCTTGCTTGCATCTTGCCAATCCCTTCTCAGTGCCGCGTATAATTTTGCCACACAGGTCAGAATGGTTTATCACAGGTATAACAGGAGTGCCCTCTGGGTCTGATACCGTTACCGCAAAATCAAGTTCTCTTGAAAGTTTATCAAAAAAATCGTATATCCATTTCTTTTCTTCCTCTGTAAGTAACTTTGATAATTTTAGCTCTTCTTCTCCAAAATAACTTATTGCCTCTTTCAATCTTTCTTCTGACGACATTTACTCCTCCTAATAGCTTTTATTAAATATAAAATATTTTAATTAATAAGTTACTTAATGAATTTTAACATCTAATCTTGGTATACTACAAAAAGTTAAGTTTTCTAAATATTCAGAATAGTTAATATATATCTTAATTAATTTTTAACTTTTTTTGATAAAATACTAACATGAGATTGAAAATTTTGTTAATAGTATTTTTAGTTTTTTACACCCTTGTTCCAAAGGCTAATGCAGGTCCTATTGATGGGAAAAAGGCTGTAATACTTCCTTATCTTGCTGAGACGACTTTTTTGGACGAAGATCCTGGATACTCTGAATCGCAAATAAGAGCTTTTGACAACACACTTCCTGGATATTCTCTTAAATACGTGGATGCTGATGATGTTAAATTGTTTGAAAAGAAATTTAAAGGGATAAATAAGGAATTTATTATGTCTTGCGCATACTTTGCCTTAGGAAGTGTTAAGAATGACGATATAGTAGTATTGCCAATTATACACCTTGTTGATATTGTTAGTCTTCCAAATTTAATTTTTGATAAATATGAAATCAATATATGGCTTGAAATAAGAATTTATAACGCAAAGACTGGAGATTTAATTTATGGAGTAGCTCAAAGGAATATAAAAACTTTTAATTCTGGTCCTGTCAAATATTTGCCTGGTGGATTTCCACAAAGGATTAGAGAGATAGAATATCTTCAATACTTACACAGCGAGATAAAAACCGCATTAAAGCCTTTTTTGTCTGGAGTTAGGATACTAAATGCTCCATATTATCCTCTCGAGAAAAAGACTTCGGGAGTTGTACCATCAATTATAGTTTTTCCCCCGCAAGCAAAAAATGGAATATATCTTGCTTCTTATGAAGAAATACCTTTTCCTATGAAGATGTTTGTAGATTCTTTAAAAAAATATAAAAGTGATGTTATGCTTTTATCCTTTCAAGATGTTGCAGCATTTAATCCTGTGAATATGACTACTGATTCAAGAGCCTTTATAGCAGACAAAATGGGCTTTAAGCCTGAAGAAACGCTCTTTTTGGTCACAACTATATCTCACGTCCCAAACTTTCCTCAACCTCTTTTATTGCCCCAGCCAATAGCATCAAGTCCTGGAGCTATTCTTGATCTTTTAAGTCTACCATCTTTTGGTGGCTCCTGGTGGGTTGGAAGATTTTTGTCTTTATCTCCAAAAAAGAAGATTCTTATGAACGTGGACTTCAAGTTGATTGATGTGGAAGGGAGAACAGTTTGGTCAGACGAGATAAAAAAAGAAATATCTTTTCATTTACACCAAAACGAAACGTGGGTCACTAGGAAACAAATTCTCTTTGAAGAGGGGAAGGTTCTTTCTGACTTAGTTCCTGAGGTCTGGCCTGACATAAACAACGCTATTAATAATTGGGCAACAGAATAGGGCTAGTTTACTTGAAATGCGAATTCTATTAACACAAATAAATTGTAATGCTTGCAATTTTGTAATAAATATTTGATAATGTGAATTAAAATTTAATCTTCAGGAGGTACAAAAATTGATCCAAAACAAGCATTATTTTTTCACCTCAGAATCTGTTACAGAAGGCCACCCAGATAAGATTGCAGATCAAATTTCTGATGCCATTCTGGACGCAATAATAGAAGATGATCCAGCGGGGAGAGTTGCGGCTGAGACTACTGTTGCTACAGGGTTGGTGCTAGTGGTTGGGCAGATCACTACAAAGACGTATGTGGATATTCCTAGTATTATCAGAAAGACTATCAAAGAGGTTGGTTATACTAGGGCAAAGTACGGATTTGATAGCGAAACCTGTGCGGTTCTGACCTCTATAGATCCACAATCACCCGATATAGCTCATGGAGTTGACGTGGCTTTAGAAAAACGTGGTGAAAAAGTGAGTGCGCCTGAAGAAGAGCTTGGAGCAGGCGATCAGGGAATGGTATACGGATTTGCCTGTGATGAGACAGAAGAATATATGCCACTCCCGATTACACTTGCCCATAATTTGGCCAAAAGACTAGCTTTTGTCAGGAAAAATAGAATAATTCCCTTTTTAAGACCTGATGGCAAAACTCAGGTTACTGTAGAGTACGAGGGTTTTAGGCCAATAAGAGTTGATACCGTTCTAATATCTACTCAGCATAAGCCCGATATTGAAAATGAAGAAATTGAAAAAGAAGTTATAGAAAAGGTTATTATGCCAGTAATTCCAGAGAATTTAAGAGATGATTCAATGAAGATATTAATTAATCCCTCTGGAAGGTTTGTAATTGGCGGTCCGCAAGGAGATTCTGGTTTGACTGGTAGAAAAATAATTGTTGATACTTATGGAGGTATGGCTAGACATGGAGGAGGAGCTTTTTCTGGCAAAGATCCTACAAAGGTTGATAGATCTGGTGCATATTATGCAAGATACGTAGCGAAAAACATTGTGGCTGCAGGACTTGCATCAAGGGTTGAGATTCAAGTTTCCTATGCTATAGGGAAAGCTAATCCGCTTTCTATAATGATAGATACTTTTGGCACTAATAATGTGCCAGAGGAGAGAATAGAAGAACTAGTTAGGGATGTTTTTGATTTTAGACCAAGATCTATTATCAATCAGTTAGATCTCAGACGTCCCATATATAGGCCACTTGCTGCTTATGGTCATATGGGTAGAGTTGATCTGGGGGTTAGCTGGGAGAAATTAGACAAGGTTGAGGAACTTAAGAAGGGTTTAAATTAGAGTTTAAATCCAGAGTTTAACCTTGAAAGCCTTAAAAGATTTTTTTGCCCTCCTATTTGGAGGGCATTGTATTTTATGTGACGATTTAAGCCTTGAATATGTTTGCCCAAACTGTGTTTCAACGTTTGAAAACGCATTTGAATTTTTTTATCCCCCCTTTCGGAAGTCTTTTGCTATTGGGATATATAAAGACAAGTTTAAAGATTTAGTGATAAAAGCAAAGTCAAACACGATAGCAATGGAAGTGATATCTAAGTTAGTTCTGAAATTTCTAAAGGACAAAAAGTTTGAAGGGTTTTATATTTCGTGTATTCCTGATGACAGGTTTGGACGCTCACATCTTGACAGAATTGTAAATAATATTTCTAGAGAGAAAAAGCTTCCTATATATAGATTTCAGAAGATAAAGGAAACGAAAAAACAACATCTTTTGTACTTTGGTGAAAGACGCCTTAACGTAGAAAACTGCTTTAAGGCAGAATTTAGCCCTGAAAAAATATTACTAATTGATGACGTTATTACTTCAGGAGCAACCTTAAGAAGCGCATATAAAGAGCTAACCAGATCAGGTTCTAAAATAGTTTATTCTTTGACCTTTGCTGTTTCACCAGTTTTTTGGGAAAATTATAAAAACTCAGTGCACAAATAATTTCCCAGCTTGATAAACAAGGGTAGAAACGCTATATGAAATAAACAGTAGCATACAGATTTCAAATATAGTCCATTTTATTCCGTATTCTTGAATTAAAACGCTAATAGTAACAATGCATGGTACAAAGAGTAAAATGAATATCATAAATGAAAGAGCTGAAAGTGGGGTAAATAAAGTTTTTAGCCTGTTGATAAGTCCTTCATCTTTTTCTTTTTCCTGAAATGATTGAATTGTAAAGAAATTTAAGAGATTTGAAGCAGCTTCAATAAAAGAATCCTTAAACCTTACAGCTACCTTTGAAGTATCGCTTAGAAAATTGTATTCTTCCGAATCTTTGGCTGTATTTGAATTTCCTTGCTCTCCTTCAAGTATCTGACCCAGAGTTCCAATGACCGCTTCTTTGGCAACTACGCTTGGCAAAAGGGTTGCGACCGCTTCCCATTTATCAAAACCTGCAGGAGCAAATATAAACGAAATTGCTTTTGAACCTTGTGCAAGATAACTTTCGCCGCTAGGTGCGTTGTATGGTAAAGAATTTACGCTCCACACAAGTATCATTGTGAATAGTATTACCGACCCGGCCTTTCTTACGAAAGACTTTACTCTAAAACCTGTGAGTTTCAAGAGAAATTTTAGAGGAGGGATTCTGTATGGTGGAAGTTCTAATATGAACGGCGTGGAGTCCATCTTTAGAGATGGGACTGCAAGTTGTAGTAATATGACAAGTATTATTGCAATAAAGGCTCCCAGGAAGTATAGACAAAGTATTACTAATTCTTTAAAGTTTTCAAAAAAAGCAGCAGTAAACAAAAGATATACTGGCAATCTTGCTGAACAAGACATTAAAGGTATCATAAGACCAGCAAGAAGCCTATCCTTTTGGGAATCAAGACCTCTTGTGGCGTAAATAGCAGGAACATTACATCCAAAACCAAGTATAAGAGGAATAAAAACTTTGCCACTTAGACCAATTGAACTCATGAGTTTGTCAATAAGAAAAGCTGCTCTCGTCATGTAACCGCTTTCTTCAAGAATTGATATAAACAAAAAAAATACCCCTATTAGTGGAAAAAAGCTTATTACCGAACCTACACCGCCTATAATGGCTTCCTTTATAAGTGATTTGAGTATATCTGGCAAAAACCAGAGAAGATAAATTGTATACTTTCCAACGTAGTCATTTATGAAATAACTGGTAAAGTCTACAAATGGTTTTGACAGATCAAAGGTAAGTTTGAATACTATAAACATCATTATGAAAAAGAGTGGCAAGCCGAAAAATTTATTCAAAAGTATTGAATCAATTTTTTGAGTTATTTCATTGCTGTCTTTGTGTCTTACCAAAATCTTTTTGCATATTGAGGATATAAGTTTGTATCTTGATTCGATATATGTTGTGTTGTCAACAGCAAGCTCTAAAATACCTTTATCGAGAAGCTTTTTGTCGTTTAGCTCACTTATCACTTGCTGATCGTTTTCTAGAATTCTTGCAGCTACAAAAGATAAAGGATAACCCAATTTCTCTTTCTTATCAGATAATATTTCTTTAATTCGCTTAAATCTTTTATCGAGTTTTTCTTCGAATAAGATATTTGGCAAATCTCTTTCGCTTACACTTTTGTAAATCGCTTTTTTAAGCTCATCTATTCCTATTCCTTTTATTCCTGATGTAGGAACTACTTCTATTGATAAAATGTCTCTTAATTTTTTAATGTCTATTTCTGTTTTGTTTTTGATCATTTCGTCAAAAAAGTTTAGAGCTATTACCATAGGTATTTCAAATTCTGATAAAGCAAAAGTTAAGAAAAGACTTTTTTCGAGTTGATTACTATCTACTACGTTTACTATTACATCTGGTCTTTCTTTGATTAAGAAATCTCTTGTTATTTTTTCTTCTAAAGAAAAAGGGTTTAAAGAATATGCACCTGGCAAGTCTACCAGTGAAAACATCTGGTTATTTATAATAATGTTTGCTTCCTTTTTTTCGACTGTAACTCCCGGCCAATTGCCAACCTTTAGATTCGATCCGGAAAGTGCGTTTATAAGTGCAGATTTTCCCACATTTGGGTTGCCTACAAAAGCGACCTTTACGATTTTTTCGCTTAAGTTGGCTATTTGTCTTCTTCTATAACGATGCCTGAACAAACCGAATTCCTTAGCGAAATATTTTGACCGTTTACGCAGATGTGTATAGGATCTCCTAGAGGAGCCTTTCTTATCATGTGAATTTTTCCGCCTTTTACTATTCCCAACTCTTGAAGTCTTCTTGCAAGCTTTTCATCTAGTTTTATGTCAATTACTCTATACTTTTTGTTTTTTAATGCCTTATTTAGAACCATCTTTTTCCTCCTTGGGAAAGGTTTCTAGATCACAGCAGTTAAAATCTTTTGTTTTACAAGCTTTGTTGGGACAACTGTCGCATATAGTTTTTCTTTTTGAGAAAATTTTATATAACACAAAAAAGGAAACAATGCCTACTAATAAAATAAATAAAATATCCATAATTTTTCCTCCAAAGTTAGTTTTGACTAACAATTAAAGTTTAGTATAATTGTTGGTTTTTGTCAACCAGATGTTTAAAAGGATATTTATAATTGTTCAAGTGTAAAGCTTATGCTTTTTTAAAATTAATCTAATCTTATTTCATTTATAATATATAATGTATTTAATATAGTTGATAGCTAAAAATAATAGCTTTAAAATTAAAACCTTAATTTTGGAGGGAATGTTGAATTTTATAAGAATTTTTTTAGTTTTTTTTGTAACATTGTTTTTGCTTACAGGCATTTCTTTTGCTGAAACTCCAAATGTAAAAGCAGATCAAGTATATCTTGATTTTGGCTCTGGCACTTGGGTTGCCGAGGGAAATGTTGTAATTACTTACAAGGACTACGAGTTTACTGGTGAAAAGGCAGAATATTATCCTAATACATCTGTCCTAGACCTTTTTAATGGCAAATTAAGTGGAAAAGATGTAAGTTTTCTAGCGAAAAAAATTATTTTGAAGAAATCAGATAACAAAACTAATGTAGATGCCTTTAACGTTAAAGACGGAGTTTATAAAGAATATTCTTTTTCCTGTAACGAGCTAACTTTGTCTGATGATATAGCTACATTAATTGGAAACGCTTCAATTGGTTCTTCTTCTTCCAGAATGACAGGTGATAAGTTTTCTATAAATTTAAAAACAGGTAAGATTGAAGGAACAAACGTGAAGTCAGCCAACGTAGAAACTTCTTCAAAAAAAGATACGAACAATTCTTCTGAAACTAATACAAACACAGGACAATGAGGCTTCTTTTAAATAAACTTTTTTGGTCTTATATATTGAAAGATTTTTTACCTTTTTTTTTCTTTGGCCTTCTTGCGTTTTCTGGATTGATGTTGGCTGGGGAATCAATGAGAACCATAAAATTAGTTGCTGATAATCAAGGGTCGTTTTTGACAGGCGCAAAACTTGCTGCTTGTGGGCTGCCTTATTCTATAGCGTTTGCTTTTCCAATGGCAACTCTTTTAGGTGTTTTGATGGCAGTTTCCAGGATTTCATCAAATTGGGAGCTTGTAGCTTTAAGATCTGCAGGCTTGTCTATTTTCAAATTTTCTTTGCCCTTTATAATAATTGGCATTATTTTTTCAACAGTCTCTTTTTTTACATTTGAAAAACTAGCCTATCCTCTGTTAGATAAAAGTAGATATATTATTGCAAAGGACCTAAAAAAAGAGCTTAATACCGAAAGGCAAAATGTTTTATTTAAGTTGCCTCCTGATAGCCCTCAACCAAAATTTATAATCTTCGCAAAAGACTATAAACCTGCTACAATGTCTTTACAAGACGTTTATATTCAGGAATTTGACAATGAGTTTTTGAAAAGAACAATTTATTCAAGTGAACTTTCATTTACAGGTAACAGATGGGTAGCATCAAAGGGATTGTCTTATGAATTTTCAAAGGATGGAATTATTGTGGGGAGACTTGATTTCGAAAAATTAATTGTTCCTCTTGGGGTTTTGCCTCAAACTGTAAAGGCTTTGCCTACAAAAAAGCCTAGAGATATGAGCTTTTTTGAGTTATTGAGCTATCTTTCAAATTCCAAAGACATTGTCGATAAGTCTTTGTACGTTGATTTATATAACAAACTTTCTCTTCCATTTGCGTGTTTTGCTTTTGCATGTATAGGTGTAGCTTTTGGAATAGCTTCTGAAAGAAAGTCATCTGCTATAGGTTTTGGCATTGCTATAACTACTGTTCTTTTCTATTATCTAATTTTTAGCCTGTTTACAACCCTAGGTTATATGAGTTACCTTCCTCCCTTTATAGCTTCATTCGGAGCGGACATATTAATTACAATCTTTGGGATATTTATGGTTGTCAAGTGGGACACTTAGAATTAGGGTTCTATTTTATACCAATTCTTCTTGTTCTTAGCGCGGTAGTTGCCTACATCGCAGATAAATTAGGGAAAAAAGCTGGCAAAAAAAAGCTTTCTATTTTTGGTCTAAGACCTAAACATACTGCAACCTTTATGTCTGTTAGTTCAGGAATTTTAATAGCTGCAATAACTGTTGTTGTTATGCTTTCTCTTTCTCAAAATGCGAGAGTAGCTCTTTTTGGTCTTCAGACCTTAAAAGAAGAGATTTCTGTTCTCACAAAAGAAAAAAATAATTTGGCACAAGAAAAGGATAGGCTTTTACAGGAGTACAATAAAAGTTCAGATGAATTGAAAAATCTTAAGCTTGATCTAGATAACGTCAATAATGAAAAGCGAAAACTTATTTTAGATACTATAAATCTAAAAAACGAAAATAAACTAGCTCTTTCTCATATAAAAGAAATGGAATATCAAAAATCCTTGCTGGATGAAAAAATTGCTTCTTTAAATTCTGAAAAAGAAAATTTATTAAACGATATTAGTTCTTCGAGAGCCTTGCTAGATAAGCTAAAAACATCAATTCAGTCTCTTAGGACAGGCAAGCTTCAATTTGAGGCACATCAAATAATTGCTCAAACAATAATTCAGGGCGGAGACAAAACGATGTGTGAAAGTGAACTAAATGATTTTATACAAAGGACCAACTCTATTCTTGTAAATGAATTGGGGCTAAAAAATACTGATACTGTTCTTTTTATCCCAAAGCAAAATATTGTTGATTCTATTAACTTGATGGCAAGAAACAATATTCAATTTGCGGTGAGGATACTTTCTGAGGGCAACGTTGTGGTTGGTGAGAAACATATTCTTGCCTCTCTTCAAGTTTTTGAAAACAATCTTGTTTTTAGAAAGGATGAAACAATAGTATCTGCTGAAATAGATCCAAATCTTGACAGCAATTTGCTTCTTGCTAAACTAGGACTCTTGTTACAAGAGACCAATCACGTAGCGAAGTTAAGGGGGATTGTTCCAGATCCTTTAACCGGAACTGTTGGGAACGTATCATATCCTGTTCTTTATAATGCGATAAGAAATATTAAAAATTTATCCTATCAGAGTAAAGTCAAGGTTAGTATTCTTGCAGCAGAAGATACTTATGCAATTGGTCCCTTACACATTCAAATAATGGTTAATTAGTTATGAGATATTTTAATCTTATAATCATAACTTTTTTGTTTTGTTTTACTTTGTCTTTTTTTCATAAAGCTTATGCAGGAGGAATTTTAGTTCTACAGGTTAATGGTGCAATAGACCCCGTGGTGGCAAGGTATATAAAAAGTGGTATTGATAGCGCAAACAACAATAATATGTCACTTATAGTAATAGAACTTGATACGCCTGGGGGGCTTGATCAATCTATGAGAGAGATAGTTCAATCTATTTTAAAATCAAAGGTGCCTGTTGCAAGCTTTGTATACCCATCTGGTGCAAGGGCAGCATCTGCAGGTACTTTTATTGTAGAAGCGTCCTCTTTGGCTGTTATGTCTCCCAATACTTCTATAGGCGCTGCTCATCCTGTGATGATTGGAGGGGGAAATGATAAGACCCTACTTGAAAAGGCAGCTCAAGATGCAGCTTCATATATTAGGAGTCTTGCGAAAATTCATGGAAGAAATGAAAATTGGGCTCAAAACTCGGTATTAAATAGTCAAAGTCTAAACGATTCAGAGGCACTTAAAGAAGGTGCAGTAGATATGGTGGCTAAAGATTTAGATTCTTTAGTTTCTCAAGCGAATGGTAGGACAGTTGTAGCTGATAATAATAAAGTGACCTTAAATTTAGAGCCAAATTTTGTGTATTATAAAATGTCTTTTTTTGAAAATTTTTTACATCTTATTTCAAATCCTACTGTGGCAAGTATATTAATGATGATCGGAATCTATGGAATTATATTTGAGTTGGCAAGTCCTGGGTTAATTTTTCCAGGAATTATTGGTTTCATATGCGTTGTGTTATCATTTTTTGCGCTTGGGAATATACCATTTAATATCACAGGACTACTTTTTATAGGATTTGCTGTTGTTCTTTTTGTTACAGAGATTTTTGTATCCTCTTTCGGTATTTTGACTATAGGTGGTATTATAAGTTTAGTTTTTGGGATGTTCATGCTTTTTGAACCTTCTGAAAGATTGGGCTATCCATCAGTTCTTACAGTTGCAATCCCGGCTGCTATATTAACTGGTTTATTGATAGCTATGCTTTTTTATCTTGTTCTAGGAACCAGAAGAAAAAAGCCATTTATAGATTTTTCCAATATTATTGACAAGGAAGTCGAAGTAAAAGATGTCAGAGAAGGCACAAAATTGCTTTTAGTTTTTTTCGATGGAGAACTTTGGAGTGCAAAACCAGTAGACGATCAAATTTATAAAGTTGGCGATATGGTAAAAATAGTAGGGAAAGAAGGTATTGTGCTTAAAGTGAGAAAAGTAGAAACAACTTAAGTTATATAATTAACTAAACTATATTAAAAAGTTTTGAAAGGAGGTTAAGATGTACGAGATTGTTAGATTTGCTTTTAGTTCAGTTTTAATTTTTATTTTATTTGTAATATTTGTAATTGCAATAGTTCTTCCAAGTGCTATAAGAATTACTCAGGAGTATGAAAGAGGTGTTGTTTTTAGATTAGGAAGATTTGTAGGAGTGAGAGGACCAGGTCTTATACTTTTAATTCCTTTTGTTGAAAGAATGGTAAAGGTAGATTTAAGAACTATTACAATGGACGTCCCTCCACAAGAGATCATTACAAAGGATAATGTTCCTGTGAGGGTAAATGCAGTAGTATATTTTAGATTAGTTGATCCTGAACTTGGAGTGCTTAAAGTTGAGAATTTTGTGAGAGCCACATCTCAAATTGCACAAACTACTTTGAGATCAGTTCTTGGTCAATCTGAGCTTGATGAAATGTTGTCACAAAGAGAAGCCATAAACCACAGACTTCAACAAATTATAGACGAACAAACTAACCCATGGGGCATTAAAGTAAGCGTAGTTGAGTTAAAAGACGTTGAAATACCTCAAGAGATGCAAAGGGCTATAGCTAAACAGGCTGAAGCGGAAAGGCTCAGAAGAGCAAAGGTTATTATCGCAGATGGAGAATTTCAGGCATCAGAGAAACTAAAACAGGCTGCCGAAGTTATGGCGCAGAACCCCTTAACCATTCAGCTAAGGTTTTTACAAACAATTGCTGATATTTCTCCTGAGAGAAACACAACTACTATACTTCCTATTCCAATAAACCTCTTGAGCCACATTTTCAATCCTGCATATTTACAAAGTGTAGAAAAAGAGGATAAATAAGCATTTTAAAATTTCAAAATCTGCACATTTGAGATATCTCTTTTGTAAAAATATAAGATGGAGGATGATGATGCAAGAAGATTTTGTTAAAGTTCTTTTGAGTAGGCGATCTCATAGAAAATTTTTACCTGATTCAGTCCCAAAAGAGGATATTGAAAAAATTATATATATCGCAACTATGTCTCCATCTGCAACTAATTCTCAACCGTGGGAATATGTCGCGGTGTATGATAATGGTGTAAAGGAAGAGCTTGCAAATGCAGTTCTCAAAAAGCTTGAATTTCTAGCATCTACTCTTGATAAAGAAAAGGATGCCAGGCAGATAAAACTCATTTCAAAATCGAGTTTTTATTTTACCTTCTTTAAAGAGGCTCCCGTTGTAATATTTGCTATTGCGAAACCATACAAGTCTGTAATGGATTTTATAAATGAGTACTTTGTAGAAGAAGATGAACCTTCTTTTGCCTACGAGGCATCAATACAAAGCGTTTCAGCAAGTATTTTGCAACTTCAGATTGCTGCACATATATTAGGTTATGGAAGTTGTTGGATGACTGCACCAAATATTGCAAGAAAGGAAATGGGCAAGATTCTTGGGATTCAAGAAAATGATAAGATTGTTGCTACTATACCTTTAGGAAAACCTGCAATAAAAGATCTGGTTCCACCAAAACGCAAAAGCGTTAGTGAAGTGCTACGCTTTATGTAACTTTGTTTATATAATATAGATATAATATTTAAAATATTTAAATTCTTGCTTAGATTGAAATGTAGGAGGTTTGCCCCTTGACTTCAGATGACATTAGACGCCTTTTTTTAAATTATTTTAAAGAGAGAGGCCACACTGTTTTACCAAGTTTTTCGCTTGTTCCAGAAGATCCAACAATTTTGTTTACAATTGCAGGAATGGTTCCATTCAAGCCATATTTTTTAGGAAGAGAAGAACCGCCCTTCAAAAGAGCAACCACTTCTCAGAAATGTTTGAGAACCAATGACATTGAAGAGGTAGGAAAAACCGCCAGACATCATACGTTTTTTGAGATGTTGGGTAACTTTTCCTTTGGCGACTACTTTAAAGAGAAAGCTATCCCTTTTGCGTGGGTTTTTGTTACAGAAGTTTTACATTTGCAAAAGGAAAGGCTTTTTATAACTATATACAAGGATGACGATGAGTCATATGAGATTTGGAGGTCTTTAGACATACCTGCTGAAAAGATTTATCGATCAGGTGAAAAGGATAATTTTTGGTCTGCTGGACCCGTAGGTCCTTGTGGCCCCTGTTCTGAAATATACTATGATAGAGGAGAAAATTTTGGTTGTAAGAGACCTGATTGTTCGCCTCTATGTGATTGTGATAGGTTTCTTGAAATTTGGAATCTTGTTTTTATGCAGTACAATAGAGATGAAGAATCTAACTTAACTTTACTTAGTAAAAAGGGTATAGATACCGGAATGGGACTTGAAAGGATAGCCTCAGTTTTACAAGGAAAGGATTCTAATTATGAGACAGACTTAATATATCCTATTATTGAAAAGCTCTCTTCTATTACGGGAATAGAATACAAAGGAAAAGGGATTATTCCATTAAGAGTTATGTCTGATCATCTAAGAGGTGCTGTTTTTGCAATTTCAGATGGGGTACTTCCTTCGAATGAAGGGAGGGGCTATGTAGTCAGAAGACTTCTGAGAAGGGCTCTTACCTTTTCACACTTGTCAGGATATCAGACTCCATTCATATATAAGGCAGTTCCAACCGTTTCTAACATTTACCGTCATTCATATCCTGAACTCTTTGAGAAAAAAGATTATATTATAGATGCTATAAGATCGGAAGAAGAAAAATTTTCTCAGAGTCTCAAAGATGGTTTAAGCATGTTTAACAAATTAATGCCTCAAATTAAAAAAGATGGTATTATTTCTGGAGAAATTGCATTCTTGCTTTATGATACTTATGGCTTTCCTGTTGAGTTAACTAAAGAAATGGCTGCAGAATTCAATATAGGGGTTGATATTGAGGGATTTAACGAACTGTTGATGCAAAGAAAGAATCTTTCTAGACAGGGGTCCCAGTTTGTAGACGAAATTATAACTACTTCTTTTACTTCAGAATTTGTTGGTTATGATAACCTTAAAACTAATTCAAAAATACTTGGTATATACAAAAATAATAATGAAGTAAGAAGCCTATTAGCTGGGGAAGAAGGCTATATTATCCTGAATAAGACTCCTTTTTATCCGGAGAGCGGTGGTCAGGTTTCTGATATCGGCTATATTGTATCAGAAAATTCTACATTTAGAGTAACAAGTGTGCAAAGGGAAAAGGATGCAATATTTCATTTTGGGAAGGTAGAATCTGGAAGCTTTTGCGCTGGGGATTATGTAGAGGCAGAAATTGATATAAAGCGTAGAAGATTATCTTCAAGCAATCATACCTGTACTCATATTCTACATGCTGTACTTAGAGAAAAATTTGGTGAGACTGTTAAACAAAAAGGTTCGTTTGTTTCAGATGAACTATTAAGATTTGACTTTTTTTCAAATGCTTTGTCTGATGAAGATATTGCTGATATTGAAAGATCTGTAAACAAAATAATAATGGAAAATTTTAAAGTTATAGTTCAGGAAATGGATCTTGAGGATGCAATAAAATCAGGTGCTATAGCTTTGTTTTCAGACAAATATAAGTCCAGGGTTAGAGTGGTAAGTATTGACAGCGTTTCTTCAGAACTGTGTGGTGGTACTCATGTGAAAATGACTGGTGAAATTGGTACATTTGTTATTGTGAAACAAGAGTCTATTGCAAGTTCTGTTAGGAGGATTGAAGCGTTTACTGGACTTAAAGCTTTAAAATATTTTCAACAAAAACGAAAAGACCTTGATGAAATAGATAAAATTTTGGATGCAAGCGGTTCTCCGCTGAAAAAGTCACTTTCTATTTTGAAAGATTTTGATGAAACTAAAAAGCGACTTAGAGAAGTTACCATGAATTATTTGAGAATGAAAGCTAACAACCTTACTGTAGAAGAGATTGGGAAATTTTCCTTATACTCTGAAAATTTAGATGGTTTTGCTAGCGAAGATATGCTTTTTTTTGTTGATTTGGCAAGAAATCGTTTTGATAATTTGATATTGTTTATTTATTCGGTTAATAATCAAAGCGCCAGTTTCGTATTGTCGATTTCAGACAAATTGTCACAAAGTTTGAGTGCAAAGGAATTAGCGAAGGTCATTACAAGTGTTACGGGTGGAGGAGCTGGTGGTCGAGACAAGGTTTCACAAGGTGGGATTAAAAATATTAACAAACTTAACTCTGCTATCATTGCTTTAAAAGATTTTTTGAAAACTGTATAAATATAAAAAATAAAAACCCCCGAAAATTTACTTCGGGGGCAAAGTTTGTTTTCTCTAAACTATTCTACAACATATACAGGGCAAGGCGAAGTTTTTACTACTCTTTCTGGTACTCCACCAAACAAAAATCTCTTTATACCTTTAAGCCCTCTGTTTCCAATTACAATTCTTACTGGTTTTATTTTTTTAGCAACGTCGCATATTATTTCACTTCTTTCGCCAAATCTTACAAGTCCAAACGCTTCGACACCTTCTGATCTGAGATAGTCTTTTGCCTTTGCAATCTCGCTTTCTGCTTTTTTAAGAAGTTCTTCTTCAGCATTAGGGTTATATACCCCAAGGAAACTAGAGCGCTCGACTATGTTCAGAAGATAAACGACAGCATTATTTGACCTTGCAATCCTTGTAGCCTCTTTCAAGACAGATCTGTCTACATTAAAGTTCTTAAAGGCTACCAAAACAGACTTCCGATCCATGTCAAACGCCTCCTTAAAATATTTACTAACTAAATTATATCACTTTAAATAATTTGTAAATACCTTTTTTCATTAGAATTCTTTCTGTATCCAAAAAATTAAGTTATTTATAACAACCAACTATCAAAGATGAAACTCTGTCATTTTTAATTATATATATCTTTAAATTAGACTATTTTTCACATAAAATTATGTGGTTGACTGATTGGTCAGTATTTACTAAAATAATACTTTATCAATAAGAAACTATTTAGGAGGAATTATGTCAGACCAACTTAAAGAAAACAATATCAAGGCTAAGTTTAAACTCCCACAGCCAAAAAAGCCTTCCAAAAAGGGTTTTCTTATATTTCTCTTAGTTGTGCTTGTAATACTTTCTCCTTTTGCTTACCAAAAGATAGTTTATTCTCTTACCCACCAGAGCACAGACGATGCATATGTTGAAGGCACGTATATTTATATTTCTCCTGAGATATCAGGCAAGATTGTTGCAGTAAATGTAGAGAGATATCAAGAAGTGAAAAAAGGTCAAGTTCTAGCTGAAATTGAAACTTCTGATTATACAAATGCCCTTAATCTCAACGAGGCTACACTAAACAAAGCTAAGGCAACAATCAATGAACTCGAAAGTTCTGAAAAACAAGCTGAAGCTGCCTTGCAACAAGCAATGGATAACTATTCATCAGCTAAAGCACAGGCAGAGCTTGCACAAAAGGAAAAGGTGAGGTATGAAGATCTTTACAAACAAGATGCAGTCTCAGCTGACGTTTATGATACCTATGTTACCAAGGAAAAGACTGCTGTAGCTGCAATGGAAGCCGCAAAAAAAGCCGTTGCTCAGGCTAAGGCGGCTCTAGACACCATCAGGGCCCAAAAGGTTACAGCTTTATATGCTATTAAACAAGCTAAGGCAAATCTGGATCAAGCCCTTGTTAACGTTAAGAGAACGAAAATTTATGCTCCAGAAGACGGCTATATTGCAAAAAAGTTTGCAGAAGTAGGAAACTATGCTGTGCCGGGTCAGACTTTGTTCATTTTAGTAAAAAAGAATGATCTATGGGTTACTGCAAACTTTAAAGAGACTCAGCTTGACAAGATGAGAGTGGGTCAAAAGGTAGATATATACGTTGATGCTTACCCTGGAATTAAGTTTGAAGGGCACGTTGAAAGTTTCCAACCAGGCACAGGAGCAGTATTTAGTCTTTTGCCACCCGAGAACGCTACAGGAAACTTCGTCAAAGTTGTTCAGAGGGTACCTGTGAGGATAGCAATTGATAGCCCATATGATCCTAAACATCCTCTTTATCCTGGGCTTTCTGTAAATCCTTATGTGGATACAGGATTTTAGTTAACAGACCTTTTTGAACAACTTTAATTAGTTAGTTTAAAGTTTTCATTCCTAAATGAAGAATTAAACAAACTTTAATTTATTGTGCTTATACTTTATTTTCAATTCTAAGGATGTGAAAAAACTAATAATGTCTACAGATACTGCTTTACCGAATAAATGGATGGTAACACTTACAATAATGATAAGCACGCTGGTAGCCGCCCTTGACACCAGTATTGTAAACGTTGCTTTGCCGAATATGAGGGGTTCTCTTGGTGCGTCAGTTACTGAAATTACCTGGGTTTCAACAGCATATATGTTATCAAATGTGGTTGTGATGCCCGCGGTTGGTTTTTTAAGCGACTTGTTTGGCAAAGTAAGATTCTTCACGTTTAGCGTGATTATTTTTGGAGTAGGTTCATTTTTGTGCGGCCTTGCTTGGAATATGGAATCGATGATCTTTTTTAGAGTTATCCAAGGGGTGGGCGGCGGCGCTCTAATTCCTATGTCACAGGCAATTCTCAGAGAAACGTTTCCTCCAGAAGAACAAGGAAAGGCTATGGGTATCTTTGGTATGGGGGTTGTTTTGGGACCCGGTATTGGACCTACACTCGGCGGCTATATTACTGATAACTATAGCTGGAACTGGATTTTTTATATAAATATGCCATTTATAATATTGAACCTAATACTAATCTCTTTCTTTTTAAAAGAGTCTTCTGATCGAGAGAGACATACCGGTAAAATTGATTATATAGGACTTATATTAATGACGATAGGCCTTTCAACCCTACAGATAATGCTCGAAAAAGGCCAGGAAAATTCTTGGTTCGAGTCTGATTTTATAGTAAGACTTGCTGTTACCAGTGCAGTTTCTCTTATATTGTTTATAATTTGGGAGTTAAAAACTGATAAACCTATTGTTGAGTTAAGGGTTTTAAAGGACCTATCCTTTACCAGTGCTACTGCACTTGGTGGGATTTTTGGCATGGGTCTCTTCGGGAGCTTGTTTTTATTGCCGATGCTTTTTGAGAGCCTTCTTGGTTATTCGGTGATGGAATCTGGCTTGGCTCTTATGCCAAGAAGCCTTGCTATGGCTTTTGCCATGCCACTTGCAGGAAGAATATATAATTTTTTGGGACCAAAAAAGATGATTTTTATTGCTACAGTATTGGCTACAATTAGCTTTTACCCTCTAACTGTAATGAATCTTAACACTAATGCTTGGGATATACTGGTTCCTCAGTTAATTCAGGGAGTTGCCTTTGCTTTTATATTTGTGTCCTTGAGCACTGCAGCTCTAATGACTGTTGAAAAAAGGTATATGTTTGGAGCATCTGGACTTTTTAATCTTATAAGAACTGTATGTGGCAGCGTTGGGATAGCTGTTTTTGCTACCATGCTTGAAAACTCCACAACTATAAACAGAGCATATATGGTAGAACACATCGTTACAAACAACCCATTTTATACGCAAAGCTCTTTGGTTAGCCCTGCTACTACGTCTCCAATACTTAGCACTTGGTTTGCTGGCCTAAGTGGAGCTTTGATGCAAAATGCGGGCTCTACACCTGCTGATTTGCCGGACAAGACTTTTGCGATTTTGAGCAATTATATTGACCGTCATGCAGCTATTATGGCTTATAATACTACGTTTTTTTGGATACTCTTTCTATTTATTGTAGCTACTTTGTTTAGCTTTCTAATTAGAGATACTAGACCTGATAAGCTAAAGAATAAAGAAGATTCAAAGGTTATAGAAAGTGTTGTTGAGCTTTGACAAGAAAAGGGCATTCTTTGCAATCTGGTTTCTTCTTACAAAATTCTTTTCCAAGTTTTACAATTAGAGCGTGATATTCTTTGAACAATTCAGTTTCATTTGGCAAATTCTTCATAAAGAAATCTTGTGATTTATGATAAATCTCCTTTTTGTTACCAGAAAATTTTATATTAAGCCTTTCGAGCCATCTTAGAGTGTATGTGTCAATTACAAATATGGGGTATTCAAGAGCATAAAGAAGAATAGAATCAGCAGTTTCATATCCAATGCCGTTTATACCGAGAAGAAATCTTCTTGCATCGATTAAATCTAATTTTTTAACCTCTTCGATTTTTTTGAAATTTCTATATATTTCTGATATAAGGTTTTTTAATCTTTTGGCTTTTATGTTGTAATATCCAACAGACTTAATAAACATTGCAAGTTTGTCCTGTTCAATATCAACCAATTTATTAAGGGTCAATAAATTTTCCTGTTTTAATTTGAAGATAGCCTTTTCTACATTTTTCCACGAAGTGTTTTGAGTAAAAACAGCACCAACTATAACTTCCAATGGACTATCAGCTGGCCACCAGCCCTGAGGGCCAAAAGTATCATATAAAATTTCATAATTTTTTAAAAGATCAATTTCTTTTGTCAACTAATCCTTATACTTCAGCAGATTTTCAATATATCTTGATATAACGTCGACTTCAATATTAACGAGTGAGCCTACTTTCTTGTCTGAAAGAGAAGTTTCCTTTATAGTTAGAGGTATGAGCGCCACGTCAAAAGAATTTTCTTTTACTGCAGCTATAGTTAAGCTTATTCCGTTTATAGCGATAGAGCCTTTATGAGCTATATATTTTTTTAGTTGGAGAGGGAATTCTACAGTAAGTATTGTATTCAACTTTTCACTCTTGATGGATGCAATTTTCCCCACAGCATCTACATGACCAAGCACGATGTGTCCTCCAAATCTTGAGTCGTGTTTCATTGCTCTTTCAAGATTCACTTTCATTCCAGCTTTCAAATGTTTAAAAGTAGTAACAGAAACAGTTTCTTTTGAGATATCGGCTTCAAAGGATTGACCGTTTATTTTTGTTACCGTCAGACAAACACCATCAACTGCGATAGAATCAGAAATTTTTAAATCATCAAATTGTTTTTTAAAAGAAATTTTAATTTTATAGCCATATCCTTGTGGAGAAAAGGAAATTATTTGGCCAACATCTTCTATGATACCAGTAAACATATTTCTATTCTTATTCTGTTACCGATTCAAATTCTTTTTTCAAGTCGCTTGCAAGAATACATTGTTCACAGCCTATTACAAAAGCCTTTAGCGGTTCCCCTCCTTCAATTATAAGCTGATAGCTTGCGCCTGAGGGTAAAAGGATAGACATGTCCTTTTTTACATGATATTCAACGTCATTAATGTTTACTTTTAGACTGCCATTGATTACAACAATTATTTCATCGCCCACCTCTGTGTCAAGTTTGATTTCTTCTCCTGGCACACCCTCATAAAGATGCAGTGACAAAAAATGATTGCCATCAGTGTTTGGAGAAAATACGATCTTTTTGTTTATGCCGTTTTTTCTTTCGAAAGCGAGTTTGTTTAAATTTTTTAGTCTTGGTAGCATTATTTCACCCTTACTTTATGGAATAGTTTGGTACCATGCACAAAAACCTGCAAACTTTTGTACCGGTATTTTTAACAGTATGAAATTCACCAGGTTTTATAAAAATGAAGGACCCTTCTGATACCTTTGTCTCTGAATTATCTGAGACTACAGTTGCCTCTCCTTCTAATACAAACATCTCGTGTTCAAAATCGTGTGAATGAGCAGGACTTTGTCCATTTGGTTCAATGGTGATCATCCTCATTGCAAAATTAGGTGCGCCGTCTTCAGGCGTTATAAGCCATCTAATACTTGCACCCTTAGCGCCATCTACCTCCATTTTTTTGTTTTCAACTTCAAAGGAATTTCCAATTTTAGCCACTATAACCTCCTAAAATTTATTTTTTATTTTAATAAATTATTTTTAAAAAAAGGAAGAATATACATCAAAAAGTTTTTTTGTTCTACATCAGTTTTTGATGAAGTGTTCATCAGTTCTTCTAAAATATTTTTGCTGTTTAGCTTTTCTAATGTAATCTTTTTAACCCCCAGTAGATTTTTCATGTAATCTATAGTGTCGTTAAGAGTACCAAGTTCATCTATTAGTCCAAGCGACTTTGCTTTTGCCCCAGAAAAAACTCTTCCATCTGCTATACTTTTTAGCTTGTCAAGAGGGATATTGCGTCTTGTTGAAACGTCGTATAAAAATTGACCATATGAATCTCCAATAAGGCCCATTAAATATTCTTTGTCTTTTGGGGTGAGAGACCTGAACATAGAACCTGTATCTTTATATTCTCCAGTTTTTAAGGTTTCTTCCTTTATGCCAATGTTTTTCATAAGTTCATGGATATCTAATATATTAGCGATTACGCCTATGCTTCCAGTGAGAGTGGACGGCAGGGCAAAAATTTTATCGCCCGCTAAAGAAACATAATAACCACCAGAAGCGGCCACATCTCCCATAGAAACAATAATAGGCTTTCCTGTACTTTCTTTGTAGTTCATTAGGGTCTCAAATATCTCCTGGCTAGCACCAACCGACCCTCCGGGACTATTTACCCTTAAAAGTATTCCCCTAATATTTGGGTCTTGCTTAGCTCTCCTGATAGCTGATGATACTGATTCGCTGGTTTGATCGTTTATCGTTCCATTTATTTCGATATAACCGACTTTAGCGCCTGCTGGCTTAAACTTTGCTGCCATATAGCCCAAAGAAAAAACAATAGTTAATATCAAAAGAAATATAAGGGCTAGACTAAGTCTTTTAAGCATTTTTGACTCTCTTCATAATTTAGTATTCTCCTCTCCTACTTTCTTTTTCCATTGTTCTCTTTTTAATAGTCTCTCTCTTATCATATAATTTTTTGCCTCTAGCGAGTCCAACTTGGACTTTTGCTATTCCTCTTTTCCAATATAACTTTAGTGGTATTAATGTGAGCCCTTTACGCTTTACAGCATTGTATAACCTAAGTATTTCACTTCTGTGAGCAAGGAGTCTCCTTTTTCTTTTCGGATCAAGATTGAAAATGTTCCCCTGTTCATATGGGGATATGTGAAAATCATAAATCCAAAGCTCGCCCCTTTCAACCTGACAATACGATCCAGAAAAAGAAGCTTTGCCAAGTCGAAGCGATTTTACTTCTGTGCCTTTAAGTTCTATTCCAGTTTCAAGGGTTTCCAGTATCTCATATTCGTATCGTGCTTTTCTGTTTTCTATTATAGGAGAAAAACTACTCATCTTATAACTGATAAAGTGGCTAGTCCTGTAGCATATAATATAGTTTTATCGAGGCTTTCTATTTGAGATTTTGCATAAATTAGGCGACCCTTGTCTTCAGTTACTTTAGCAAATACCCTTACATAGGTGCCTATAGTGATAGGTTTTTTGAATTTTACTATTAGCTGAGCTGTTACTACGTTGTGCCCTAATTTAACCGCTGCCCAGGTGCTTAATTCATCTAGAAGCGTTGATATTATTCCGCCGTGCACAATATTATTCCATCCTTGGTGGTTTTTTTGAAATTGAAATGTGGTAAATACGCCTTCATTGTCTTGAGATATCTCAAGACGAAGTCCTAATGGGTTAGCCCTTCCACAAGCAAAACACCAATCATCTGCTATCAACATAACGTCCTTTCTCAAAATATTAAATATTAAAAAATAATATAATTAAGCTTAGATCAATCGTGCACCCCAGCTTCGACAATAGAGATACAACCGCTTTCTGTAAGTGCAACTCCTGCAAGGGAGACTTACGGCACCCGGTCTGACCGCTTACCGTTGCTACCTTCCGGTCCTGGCGGGGTTCACGATAGCGCCGCCGCGTAAGGCCTTGCTATCAACATTGCACTATACAGGGCTGCGTTACATCTCTAAGCCTCGGCTGGGGAATTAAGCCCTGCTATGGCGGATTGCAGGTACAGGGCACCGCCAGCTCCCCGCTTAGCACAATAATATTCTAACATGAAGTAAGGGTAAATATGTTATCTATCTATTTATAGCAAAGAAAGTTACACTATTCATTTTATATTTTTGATATTATTTTTAATCTTATTTAAAACTAATATACTGGTAGTAAAATTAAAAGTTAAAGTAGTTTAGCTAATTTTTTAGTTCTATCTTAAGGAGGGAAAAAGATGAATTTAATTAACAAGGCCTTACTAATGGGACTTGGCGTGATGGATATTACTAGAGAAAAAGCTGAGAAATTAGTTGATGAATTAGTTAAGAGAGGTGAAGTTGCAAAGGAAGAAAAGTATAAGGTAGTAAACAATCTTCTTGATCAGATAGATAAGCATGAAAAGGAATTGACGCAAAAGGTTTCTGAAGTAGTTAAAAAAACTATATCCGAAATGGGTGTGCCTACCAAAGATGATATGGAAAAAATTTTAAGGAGACTTGATGAGATAGAGAAGAAAAATTCTTAAAGATAATTGTTAATCTGTGTTTTTACTTAAAATAGGGAGAAGTTATAGAGAGTTAAAGCGCTATTTAACAATATTTTCAGTTTTAATTCGCTATGGCTTTGAAGATATTCTTGATAAGGTTGAAGGGCGCCTAGGGTTTAGATTTTTTATTTTCTGGCAAAGGGGAACTGTTAGAAAGGAAAAAACTGGTATAGAACGTCTTTCTACGCCAGAAAGAGTACGTTTAGTTTTAGAGGAACTTGGGCCTACTTTTATAAAATTTGGTCAGATATTGAGCTGTAGACCTGACCTTCTCTCGAATCAATTTATAGAAGAGTTAAGCAAATTACAAGACAATGTCCCCCCGTTTCCTTTTATAAAGGTTAGAGAAGTCATAGAAAGCCAGTTTAAAAGGCCCCTTGAAGAGATGTTTACATCTTTTGATGAAACTCCCATAGCAGCAGGTTCTTTGGCCCAGGTACACAAAGCTATAACTAAAACTAAAAAAGAGGTAGCTGTTAAAGTCCAAAGGCCTGGAATAGAAAAGATTATTGAATCAGATATCAAAATTTTATACGACTTTGCTATTTTATTGAAAAAACACTTTTCAGAAATCGGTTATTATGAGCCTGATAGAATTGTTGAGGAATTTGCGAAGACTATTCGAAAAGAATTAGACTTTATTAGAGAAGGGCGCAATATTGAGAGATTTAGTAAATGTTTTAAAAACGATAAGACAGTTTATTTTCCAAAGGTTTACTGGGATTTAACTGCACCAAAAGTTTTGACAATGGAATATATAAATGGATATAAGCTCTCTGAGGTTGATAACTTTCCCGATCTAAATGTGGACAAAAAGAGCGTTGCTCTTAACGGTGCTCATTTTATCCTAAGAGAGATTTTTGAATGTCATTTTTTTCATGCGGATCCTCATCCTGGAAATATATTTCTTCTAAATAACAACGTTATGGCCTTTGTAGATTTTGGGATGGTAGGCATTCTTGATGATACTATTGTAGATTGGCTTATCAGTGTCTTGAGAGCTATTTTAGATAAAAATGTAAATTTATTGATAAAGGCTATTTTAAGTCTTAACATAGCTCCTCAACCAAAAGATATAATAAACTTTAGAATTGATTTATTTGATTTTTTGGAACGATATTATGAAGTCCCTTTAAAAGATCTTAACGTGGGGACGCTGATTGAAGAATTTTTAGACATAATTAGAAAATATAAGATTCGTTTCCCAACCACGTTAGTATTAATGCTAAGAGCTTTAGTAATTCATGAAGGCATTGGTAGAGTACTTTATCCAGAATTTAACATGATAGAATACTTAAGATCTCATATTAAAAACCTAATGTTAAAAGACATAAATCTTTCTAGAATTTCTAAAGATTTTTCTTTTATCCTTGGAGATACAACTTCACTCTTTAAGGAACTCCCTTCTAATTTAAGAGAGATTCTTTCAAAACTTAGAGATGACAATCTTACAATTAGATTCGATCACAAGGGATTAGAAAGTCTTATCAATCACATTGATAAATTAGGAAATCGTCTTAGTCTTGCTATCATAATTGCATCGTTGGTGATAGGTTCATCAATACTTTTTCAATTTCAAACGAACCTTAAAATATTTGGCTATCCTTTGCCTGGATTTTTAGGTTTTGTTTTAGCGATTCTATTGTGCTTAAAATTGCTTATTGAAATTTTAAGATCCTAAAAGTTATAAATGTTTATATTTATGCAATATTATTTAGAAATAATTACAGCTAACTTTGAATGTTAAAATAAGTAGATATATTTATTTACTTTGAGGAGAGTGTTAGATCAATTTGACTGTAACTGGTTTAGATACGTTCAAGATCTTAATTATGATCTTTTGTAATGCTTTGCTTCTTGCAGCGCTGTTTTACCTTACAAAGAGAAAAAGGATTTTATACTATAAAAAAGGTGGAATGCTTTTCTTAGGTTTTATGGGGGTTGCAGTAATTACAATGATGGACGAATTAACGTCTATATTTTATGCTCCCGGTGAGGCTTTTCACTTTATTGGCAAACATGCTGTTTTCTACCTTGTTTTTACTTTTGCAATGGTAACTTTATATTCCTTTTCTCTAACTGAAGTTGCTGAAATTCTTGAAAAAAATAATCTTAAAGGTGGCGGAGTATATAATTTTTCTTATTTGGTTCTTGGTCAGACCTTTTCTTTTGTTGCTGTTGCTTCTATAATAGTTGACTATATTACGACTGCAGCAATGTCAAGCGTTTCTGCTATAGACAATATACACTCTCTCCTAGCATTTCCCCATGAACTAAAGATAATATTTGAAGTTTCGATTATATTGTTTATTGCCTTCCTTAATTTGATAGGCATTAAGGAAAATGTTAAAGTAACTTATTCTATATTTGTAATTGCAGCTGTCGTATTGGTGAACGTTGCAATTCTAGGACTTTTTAATATCAATACAGGATTGCCTTTTCTTATTGATGCATATCATGCTAGCTTAAAAGATATTTTAACTTCCAATCCGATCCACTCATACACGTCTATTACTTTTAATATGTCGGCTACTATACTTGCTTTTTCAGGTATCGAATCTGTATTGCAGACGCATTCACTAGTAGAAAATTGGAAAACTATCAAAAAGGCATATATTACGCTTGCTTTAACAGTTGGGATTATAATACCGTTGGTTGGAACGCTTGCCCTCTCACAAGTACCAAATCCAATAGATCACTCAGAAGATCTTATAACCTTTTTTTCACGTATGTTAGGCGGCTTACCACTAGCAATAATAGTAGTAATACTCGCAGCTGTTACTTTGATATTTGCTGTAAATACTGCGATGGTAGCGTCTGTTGAGCTTCTTGATAGGGTTGCGGAAAAGTATAAATTTAAACCGCTAACGAAAACCAATAGATTTGGTGCAGCGTATAGAATAATTATTATTATGTCTACTGCATTTATTTCGATAATTTTGATAACATCCGGCAATCAGCATACTGTAGCACAGATGTACGCAATAGGTCTTGTAGCCACATTTGTAATAAACCTTTTTAACCTTATAGTATATAGGGCGTACAGGGGTAGAGAAGATGTAAAAGAATATTCTACAAGCATACTTTTAAATAGTTTCCTTTTCATATTGTTTTTGGGAAGCTTTATATTTTTACTTAAAGACAAGCCTGATGGTGCTCTTTTATGGCTCTCTTCGTTAATTGTCTTCTTGATATTTGGAACTATTATTATAAGAAGTAAGAATATTGATAAAGCTGTCAAGATATCAACAGAGAAGCCCCAAGACGTGATAAACTACATAAAGGAAAATGATATATCCAATATTCATATCTATTTTAGAAGGCCTATGGAACGTACATCAGAAAGAATCGATGACTCTTCAAAAATTTTTGTAACGTTTTTTATGTCCAGGCAAAGCATACCTAAACGAATATCAAATAATCATTTTATAATTCCGGTCAATCATTTTTGGGGGATTGACGGCGGCATAAATGGCTTGCTTGGCTTATTGCAGGAGAGTTTTCCGGACAGAAGGATAGTTGTTCATCTGGGCTGGCCTACTTCTTCCTGGCTTGAAAGGGTTGCTATGGGTTTAAGAACTTATCATATCTTGAGACTACCGACCATTTACCCAAAATTTGAATTCAAGATGGAATTTTTCCCTCAAAAAACACCTAAGAAATGATTCGTTTTATTATGTCCCTATAAATTTTTAAAATCTCAATCTGTAATACAAACCGACAAATGTACCTCTATCGAACGATGTGTTGTCTGTTATTGAGTTTCTAATAACAAAAGAAGTAACCTTTGAAAGTTGCATATCAGCTTGATAGGTGGCTTGAGGTTTTACTCCAAGCGTATAGGTGACAGAAGTTGAAATTTTTTCATTCCAGGATTTTGAAATTGTGATTTCTGGTTTGCCGTCTACAGACATTCCAAAGGATAGTCGAGACAATCCTAATGCCTGCTTTATCGGTTCAAACAATATTCCCTGTGCCTGTGATACGGCAGTTATAGGTGACATTGCCGCTACTGTTGAAGCATAAGTAACAGGATTTTTGCCAGTGCCAATTAGGGCTATTATCTGAGATTCGCTTAGTTCTGGCACTGACGAGAAGGAAAGCTTTGGACTCTCTAGTTGTCCGCTTACTGTAAGGTATACTTTGTATTCTGATATGCTGCTTTGGGCTAAAATATTTACAGTATGACTAAGTGGAGTATACTTAATGTGTCCTCTTGTAACCTGAAATGGTTGATCGAAAACAGAAATTCTACCCGAATTAATATTCAGGTCTGCAAATATAATTGGATTGTTTAATGTGCCTGCTACTTTGACATTTCCAGAAGGATACAAAGTATAAAAATCGTTTTGAAAATCAACATTTTTTCCAATGTTTACACTAAGATCTAATTTAATATTTGGCAAGACAGAAGCACTGCTATTTGAAAAGCCTATATGCCCTTTTGTTAAATTAATGTTGCCCTTTAAGATTGGGTCAAATACATTTCCACCTAAATTTAAGTAAAAGTCTGCCAATCCATTATAAGCTTTTCCAAGATTTGCAGGAAAGTTTTTTCCTAAAATATTTATATCAAGATCCTTTGTTCTGCTGTTTATATGTCCATCTAAGCTTGCAATACCACCGTTTTCAATAAGATACCCTGCCAGATTTATTTCGTTGCCCGCAAGCTTTGCGCTGAAATCTTTTAGCTTGATCTCTTGATTGTCTAGAAGTATTGTCATATTAGGTATGTTGGCGCTTCCACTAAGGGTTGGTGAATCAAAGCTACCAGAGACTTGAAGATTTATATCTCCTTCACTTGATTTTATAGACATATTTTTTGGTAACAAAAAGGAAAGTAGTGCAATGCTTGAGTTTGATATTGAAAGCTTTAAGTCAGTGGCTTCACTGCTTTTGAGCGCTTCTTTGTTCATTGGAAGAGTGCCCTTAAGGATTGCTGTATGCCCATCATGTTCTAATGAGAGTTCGTTTACTTTTAGAAATGGATAATCTAAGGATACGTCCATAGACAATTTACCGCCGCTCTTTCCGTTGTAAGAAATGTTGTCAGAAGTAAGATTTATTGTGCCTCTGGTAGAGGATTCTGAATGATAAAAGCTAAATGTAGAGTCAGCTAGTAAACTAAAACCTTCAAAGTCTACCGGATAATTTTTCGTTTTTCCACTGATATTTAAGACAGGGGCTATAAAACCTGAAAAATTTAATCTTCCTGAATCCTTGTAAATACTTGCATCGTCAATAAAGAATTCATTGTTATTGCCATGAAATTTAACATTTGCGCTGGAAAATGAATAAAAATTTGAGTAAAAATTTTTTATACTTGTTTCTCCCTTCCAACTACCATTGTCATAAGTTATCTCAAATGATGTAGTGCCTTCAAGATAAGTTGGCGGTTGATAGGGTTTTATGCTTTTTATAACGCTTTGATAAAATGAAAGATATGACTCGGGCGAGAGTATCGTAGTGCCTTTGTTTAAATCTACTGAATATACCTGATATAGAATTTTGTTTGATGGGGGTGTTGGAAAGCCTCTTATAATTCCGATGTCGTATAAAAATTTTAAATTTGGTTTTTTAATCAACTTCCCTTCCTCAAAGGTAAAGGGAGAGAGTTGATATAATGCGTCAATGGAAATATCTTTTCCGCTTGCAACAAATTTGTTTTGGTTGCCTTTGATGTATGCTTCATTTGTACCTGAAAATAAAGAAAAATCGAATTCTATGTTGCTAGAGTTTTTGGCACAAATAGATCCTATCCCCTTTAAGGAAGCTCCATACCTCGTTAGCATTGCAAAGTTGACCTTTGTATTTAGACCAGTGTTTGAAGAATAATTTATATTGAGTTTTGCGTTGCCGCTTTCTACGTCCAAAAAATCTTTAAGATTTAATTCAACCTTTGATAAAAGTGTGTTTTTTACGATGCTTCCTGAAAAATTTCCTGAACCTAATGTTCCTGAGAAGTCTATAGGGTTACTTGATAAGTTAATGATCGAATTAAAGGAGATCTGCCTATAATTAAACAAAAAATTGCCCTGAATTTGAGCCAGGTTATTTATTTTGTGAAGGGTAAAGTTAACGTTTCTATAATTTCCCACAAATGCAAATTTGTCAGCGCTTATAGCATATCCTCCAGATATTGGATAGCCAAAGAGTGAAGCTTCTAAAGTTCCATGTGAAGAATATCCGTCTGTATTAATTTTACCGCTTACATTTTTTAACTCAATATCGTTAAAAGACATGTTTGTGGCATTAAACCTGCCATAAAAATAAGGAGAGTTAATGCTATCTGTATATAAATAAGCGCTTACAGTGCAGTTAAGGTCTTTCAAAGGGTATTGCGGCAAAAATATTTGAGCTTTTCCATCAGACTCCAAATTATATGATAGGCTCACTTTTATTGGTCCAAAATTAGACTTCCTTGAAAAATAGTTTAAATTCAAAGATGGGTAATTAATATATAGCTCAAGAGGACCGGCAAGGGCTTGGTTGTCTACTTCTGTTGATATATTATTTGATGTGATATAAATGTTAGTTAAGGGCTTTTCTTTTTCTAATATAAAACTGCCATTTGCTGAAATTTTGCCTGACTTTAGTGCTATTCTTTTGTCAAGGTTAATAAATTGTAGTAGTTCTTTGGCTTCTACGTTGTGGGCATAAAATAAAAACTCTTTTTTATCTGGCTCAATTTTTACTGTGCAATTTATATCTCCGTAATTTGAATTTGAAACTGCTTTAAGGTTTAACGAATTGTTTTCGACAAAACCGAAGGCATTTACAGGAAGAGTTATCATGCTATTTTTTATAATTAGAGTAGAGTTATAGGCATCCAGTATAAAATTGGCAGGTGGGACGCCTTCTTTTGGGGTAAACGCTTTTAAAACATCTTCAGGCAAAGAAAAACCCTTATTTTTGGTGAATATCAAATTTAGCGAAGCGTCGTAAAGCTTAATTTCAGTTGGTGTTATTTTAAAAGGTATTAGAGAAATAGAAAAGCTTACATAAACCTTTTTTGCTTTAAAGTCATTATTGATGCTTGCGTTATGAATTATGATCTTGTTAAGGCTAATGTCAGCTGATTCAAAACTTGTTCCTTCTGGTAAATTTGAACTTATTATAGGATATATAAAGGTTTTTTTTACATTATCGATATTTAGGAAGAGGATTAAACAAAATATACATAATATAAAGCTACACGTACTGGCATATTTAAGACATTTTAATGCCATTTGAAATCGGAAGGTTTTAGATTTTTTATGAAGTCTTTAAACTTTTTTGTTTCCTCCTCCTCATCATCTATTTCCTTTTTTATAAAGCTTACCGATGAAGACTCAAAAAGATCTCTTTTGACGTATATTGGAGCAAGAAGTCTCACTGCAATTGCAATAGAGTCAGATGGTCTACAATCTAAATATTCTTCCCTATCATTTTGAGAAATTACTATTTGAGCATAAAAGACGCCGTCTTTTAAAGATTCTATAATTACTTTTACTACATTTAGATCAAATACTTGCATAATATCACTTATAAGGTCGTATGCTATGGGTCTTGGGGGTTTTATCTTTTCTATAGCCATAGCGATTGCCCCGGCCTCAAACGGGCCTACCCATATTGGCAAAACTCTATCTGAGTCAATTTCTTTTAGTATTACAACAGTTTGGTTGTTGGTCGGGTCGATCGTTACGCCTAAAACCTTAACTTCTACTAGCTCTGTGGCCAATTTTATCCCCTCTGTTCACTCCTTGTAATTTCTTATAAGAATTTCCGAGAACTTCATCAAATAAGACTCTAATGAAATCCCTTTCCACACTTTTTGGGTGTGGGATGGTCAATTCTTTATTTGCTACATTATAAGAATGGTTTAATATTTCTATCATATCATTACTTCCTATACAATAATTATAACTTAATATATCAATGTCAATAACTCTTGGCCCATATCTAAATGTTTTAAACCTCCCTATTTCCTTTTCTATGTGTTTGCACAAATGAAGGAGAGAGATGGGTGAAAGCTTTGTTTTGACTTTTATCAAACAGTTTGCAAAATATGGTTGATTGGTAACCTCAAGAGGTTCTGTAGTGTATATATTCGAAACAGCTAGCAATTCACAGCAGTTTTTTCTTAAAAACTTTATTGCTTTTTTTAAATATTTTTTCCTATATCCAATGTTTGATCCAAGAGACAAATATGCAAATGGCATTAAATATTTAATTTTCTCATTTCTTCTGCCATATCACAAGCAAGTCTTATTTCTTTTACATCGTGGACTCGAAGTGCATGTATTCCCTTGTAAACACATATGCTGGATACGCTAATAGTTGCTGGCAATCTATCCTCAGTAGGAACGCCCTTTGAAACAAGTCCAGTAAAACTTTTTCTAGAAGGGCCTATGAGGTGAAGGAAATTGTCTTTTAAAAACCTTTCATAATTTGAGCACAGTTTCAAATTATCCTTAAAACTCTTCCCAAAGCCAAGTCCAACATCTAAGAGTATATTTTCTTTTGTAAAACCAGCACTGATGGCCTTTTTAGCTTGAGCGTGCAGAAATTCTGAGATTTCGTTAAAGATGTTGTCATACTCAGGATTAATCTGCATTTCTTTAGGATTCTTTTTCATGTGCATTATAATTATGCCAGGCTTAGGATTAAATGAAGAAATTGTTTCTAACATGCCCTCAGATCTAAGGCCAAAGATATCGTTAATTATGATAGCGCCTTCTTCCAGAGCAATTTTTGCCACCTCTGGCTTGTAGGTGTCAACTGAAACGCTTATATCATTTTTGACCAATTCCTTTAAAACTGGCAGAATTCTTTCTATTTCTACATCTAGCGGGGTAGGATCAACAAAAGGTTTTGTAGATTCCCCGCCTAAGTCAATTATATCTGCGCCTTCTTCAATCATTTTGAAGGCTCTCTTTATTGCTATATCGGGTTCACACCACCTGCCGCCGTCATAAAATGAATCGGGCGTTACGTTTAAAATTCCAAAGATAATAGTTTTTTTCAAATCAAAACTTCTGTTACGTGCTTTAAATATCATATAAGCCTTCCGAAGATCAAACTAAGAACTTCAGATCTTGTAGAAGAAGAAGCCTTGAAGGCTCCCCTTAAAGCAGAGGTAACAGTAGTGTGCCCCGGTTTTTTTATCCCTCTCATGCTCATGCAAAGATGCTCGGCTTCTACTACAACTGCCACTCCCAAAGGGTTTAGCCCTTTCATTATTGTTCTGGCAATTTCTGATGTTAATCTTTCTTGAAGTTGAGGTTTTTTTGATAGTATGTCTACAACCCTTGCGATCTTAGAGAGTCCAACAACCCTGCCATCTTTTGGAAGATAGGCAACGTGTGCTCTCCCTATAAAAGGAATGAGATGGTGCTCACAGATGGAATAAAACGGTATATCTTTTATAAGTACCATTTCGTCGGTATTTTCGTGATATTCTACGTTGAGCACTGAGAGGGGGTCTTCGTTTATGCCTGAAAATATTTCTTCATACATCCTTGCTATCCTCTCAGGTGTGTCCTTAAGGCCTTCTCTATTTGGGTCTTCCCCAATTGCTACCAATATATCGTAAATTGCTCTTTTTATTTTTTCTTGATCCAAAATTATTCTCCTTAAATGAAATATTAATTTTAAGTGCTAAAGAAATCTAGTAAATTCTCATATTTCTTAACCTCTTTATTCTCTCTTCAAAAGGTGGGTGAGTGCTGAATAGGTTGGAAATAAAGTCGCCTTTTAAAGGATTTACTATATACATGTGAGAGAGTGCAGGGGAGGTATCTGACGGGACTAACTCTACTCCTCTGTGTAATTTCTCTAATGCATCGGCTAAAGCATCAGGATCGCGTGAGAGTTTTGCCCCTTCTTCGTCAGCAAGAAATTCTCTAGATCTTGAAATGGCAAATTGAATGAGCATAGCTGCTATTGGAGCAAGTATTAGCATTAATATACTTCCAACAAGGGCTATAGGATTATTATTGTCATCTCTTTCTCTATCAACGCCAAAAAACATTGCCCATCTTGCCATGTCTGCTACAAAGGTTATTGTAGAAGCCAACACAGCTGCAAGGCTGGATATTAAAATATCTCTGTGCTTTATGTGTCCAATTTCATGTCCTAAAACTCCCTTTAGTTCCCTTGCATTAAGGATTCTTAGTATACCACTTGTTACTGCTACTGCTGAGTGCTCAGGATCCCTACCTGTTGCAAAGGCATTAGGTGAGGGGTCATCGGTAATGTATATTTTTGGTTTTGGGATATTTGCCCTGTATGAAAGCTCTTCAACGATGTCGTGAAGTATTGGTGCCTCATCTCTTGATACTTCTCTAGCGCCTGTCATTTTTAGAACAATTTTGTCAGAAAACCAGTAAGAAATAAAGTTCATACTTAATGCAATTAAAAAGGCTATCAAAAGGCCACTTTTTCCGCCTATTAAACCACCCATGCTAATTAAAATAACGCTTAACAGTCCAAGAAGTAAGAAGGTTTTAATTTGATCTCCCATTTGATTTTACCTCCTCTACATATGGTTTTAACCAATTTTCAATAGTAGTTACGCTTGTTTCGCCTACGTCGACGTCCCTTATAACTCCGGATGGGTCAACAAAAAATACTGCAGGAATTGAATTAACTTTATATAACCTTGCTACTTCACCGTTTTTGTCAGGAAGTATAGGAAACGATAAAGGATAATCGCTCATAAACTTCAAAATCCTGCTTTCTTCATCTTCTTCGTTTATCCCAAAAACCAATACTTTTTCTTTAAATGATTTATATAGGTTGTTAATTTGAGGCATTTCTACTCTACAATGTGGACACCATGTTGCCCAAAAGACCAACAAAATTGGTTTTCCTCTATACTGCGATAAATTTACTTCAAAACCAGCCATGTCCTTTAGTTTGAAGTTTGGAGCTAATTTTCCAATTAGTTGGTTTTCGCTTTCATTTCTGGTAGTTTCTTTTTGTTCAACCCTTTGGCCGCATCCAGATAAAGCTAAAATTCCAATTAACAACAAGGTAAAAAGGATGTATTTCAAAGCAAATATCTCCTACTTTTCAGTTATTATATTTTAACAAAAAAATATACTTTTTTCAAATTAAAATTGAATTAAATTGTTGTCTGTAATTTTAAAAAATCCAGAAAACTACTGCCATTATCTGTGTTCTAGCTAAATTACTAAATTAAACGATGTATTTTTTTTGTTTTAGTATTAGAATGATTGAAATTATATTTTAGAAAACAAAAACGTTTGGGGGAAGATTAAATGTCTTTCTTAAAGAATAAAAGAATTTTTTTGATACTGATTGTTTTGTTCCTTATAGCAGGTCTATTTCTTTACAGAAACTTTAGTGGAAACAGAAACAATTTTTATCAAGAGAGCAATAACTATGCTAAAAATAACTATGAAAACACCAAACAACCTAAGGAATTTAAAGATATTGAGGTTAAAGGAACAATATATAATGTAAAGTTTAAAACATCCAAAAAAGGAAATGAGTATACAACATTTAAGATAAAAACTGAAAATGCTAATGTTTATAATTGCTTTTCTTTTGGATGGCTTCCAATAAAGAATAATGATGTTTTGAAACTAAGTGGAAGATACTATGATATCAGGCAAGTTGGGAAATATACTTTTTATAACGAAATTGATGTAAAGAATTTTGAAGTTGTTAATAAAAGATTTTAACAATATATTTTTTCTTCGTTTTTGGACTTATTTGAATTTTATTTTTATGTTTGTTTTATTTGATTTTGGTAGTAAAATCAGATCATGGAATTCAGGGGAAAAATATTTTCAATTTATTCTTTTTATATAGCTGAAGAAATAGATCTTGCGCTTGCGCAAAATCTTCTTAATGCCTCAAAAAGGGTCAATTTTAGGAGATCGAAATCTACTCCCAAAAGGCTTCAATATGAAACTCCTCCTATTACTGTCAATTTAGATATTCCATTTGACTTTGATATCATTGATGATTTTTATCCATCAAATATAAACCTCAAGATTTTTGATTTTGGAGCAGTTTCAATTTCGCTTTTGTGGAACGGGAAGACTGAATTTGTAAACTTAAAGTATATTTCTTCAGATCTTTTTGACAGCAACCTTGAAGAAAAAGTTTTAAGTTATGTATCTGAACTTAAAAATTATTTAACCAAAACTCTAAAGAAGCCATTTGATGAAATAATTTTTGAGGACTACATAGTATTTCAAACTGATGAAATTGATTCTAAGCCTTCTGAATTTCTTAGAAACAATAAAGAAACTATAGCTCATATACTCAGAATGGAAAAGGAAAATCTTTCTCAGATGGAAATAGATGAGGCTACTCAGATAGCTCTTAGTTACTATGAATTTGATATGGTTGTCATAGATTACAATGCTTCTTTTGTTATTGATGCTGACTATGAAGATATTTTAGAAATTATTGAGTTCAGTCAGGTTGAATTAGCTCAAATTAGAGCACTAGATAGAATACTTGACAAAAGTTTGGACTATTTTGAGTCAATAATCGAAAAGAGATCAATTTTTCTCCCACCAATAAAGGAGATAAGCCTTTTCTTCTTAAACGTTTCACTTAATAGAGAAAGACTTGATAATGCTCTAAAATTAATGGGAGATTTGTATCTTGCAAGGATTTATAAATCTCTAGGCTTAAAGCTTCACGTGTCAGAATGGGAAAATTCTTTAGAAAGAAATCTCAAGACTCTTTCTGATATATATCAGCTCTTACGTGAAGACTTTTTCCAAAAGATTGCAAACTTTTTAGAAATCACAATTGTAATCTTAATATTAGTGGAAATAGTTTTAGGATTATTAAGGATTTTATAAAACTTTTCATAATAAAAGAGGCCATGAAGTAAGTCCTACCTTCATGGCCGTGCTGTGGGGGGAACCCAGAAAGTATTATATCAAAAAATTTTGAATTTTGAATAAATTCTTATAAAATTTCTATAAGTTTTATTTATATAATATTAATTAAGCTACTTTAATCCCTCTAAAAATTTATAATAATGAAAGTAAAAATCAGTCTTTCATTTGTAAAAAATTGTTATAAAACGTTAAAGAGATGATTCCCAAAAAATTTATTATGAAGTGAGCAATCATTGGAGCTAGAATGGTTCCTTGTTGAATATAAAGCGCTCCCAAAATGAATCCGATAAAAGAGATATAAATTGCATAAAACAAGCCTTTTATGCTTATTTCAGGAGTATGTAGTATACCGAAGAATATAGATGCTAAATATATTCCAAGAAACTCCTGCATTAGACCTCTAAAAAACATCTCTTCAGAAAAGGCGCTAAGAATTGATATATATAGCATTTCTAAAATATTAGCCTGTTTAAAAACATTAATATAAAGCGCCTGATCTATCCTTTTTGCAAATAAAAAAATTTTTGAAATATAAAAGCCTAACAAAAACACCAAGATTCCAACCAGTACAGAAGTGCAAAAACCCAATAAATCAATGTTAAACTCTGGCATCTGTTGAAACCTTTTCAAAATAAAAACGCTTACAGCTAGAAGAAAGAGTTCTCCAATAGTAGAGAAAAACAAAAATTTATTTTTCATTGGAGCTTTTTCGATATTTCTTTAAGATCCTTTCTTATTCTTTCCTTTCTTAAGCCGTATTCTATGCCGTCAACCAGCGCAATGTAGCTTGCTTCGATGATATTGCTCGATACGCCAAGCGTTGTCCAGGTTTCTTCTGAATCTGTGTGATCTATTAGAACTCTTACTCCTGCCCCTGTGCCAGAACTACCTCCTAGAACACGAACTCTATAGTCAGATAAGTGTATCTTTTCAAGAGATGGAAAGTGATTGGACAAAGCTGATCTAAGGGCTTTGTCCATTGCGTTAACTGGTCCGTTTCCATCTCCGACGCTGTGGCTAATTTTACCTTCTACAATCAACTTTATTACCGCTTCTGCATAAATTTCCTTTAACCTTTCGTTATATTCTACAGTCGTTTTCCAATATATAAGATCGAATAACTCATCTCTTGTACAAAGGCCTTTCCACAAAAGTATCTCAAAAGAGGCCTCAGCCGCTTCAAATTGATATCCTTGGTTTTCAAGTTCCTTAATAATTGACAATATCTTTCTTGTTTCAGGCCTGTTTTTGCTCAAATCTATTCCCATTTCTTTTGCTTTGAATATAATGTTGCTTGTGCCTGAGAGCTCAGATATTACTACTCTTCTTTTATTTCCAATTAATTCAGGATCTATGTGCTCGTAAGTTTTAGGGTTTGCTAGGACTGCGCTTACGTGTATGCCGCCCTTGTGAGCGAACACAGATTTCCCAACAAATGGTTGATGGTCATTTGGCGTTATATTGGCTATTTCGTCTATAAATCTAGAAAGAGGGGTTAGAGCTTTTAGTTTTTCCTCGTCAAATAGAGGGATATTCATTTTTAGTTGTAAAATTGGAATTAAAGAACAAAGATTTGCATTTCCTGCTCTTTCTCCAAAGCCATTTATTGTGCCCTGAACTTGTAGGACTCCCTCCTGAACAGCTGCAATTGAATTTGCTACAGCAAGTTCGCTGTCGTTGTGACAATGGATCCCAAGAGCCACATTTTTGCCAAGATAAGACTTTACTTCTCTTATTATTTCTCTAACTTCGTCTGGCAAAGTGCCACCATTTGTGTCTGCTAGGACTATTCTTTTTGCCTTTGCGTCTTTAGCTCTTTTTAAGACTGCAAGCGCATACTCTTTGTTATTTTTAAAGCCGTCAAAAAAGTGCTCTGCATCGAAGAATACCGATTTACCTTTTGAATTAAGATATGATATCGTATCTGAGACCATATTTAAGTTTTCATCAAGTGTGGTTTTTAAGGCCTCTTTGACGTGAAGGTCCCAGGACTTTCCAAATATTGTAATTGTGCTTGTGTTAGCATTCAAAAGAGATATTACATTTTTATCGTTTTCTGCAGGTGTATTTGCTCTTCTGGTGGAACCAAAAGCAACTAATTTAGCAAAGTTAAGTTTTAGGTCTTTAGCCTGTTCAAAAAATTTCTCATCCTTTGGATTAGAACCAGGCCAACCGGCTTCGATATAATCTATGCCAAAATCGTCTAATCTCTTAACTATTTTTAATTTATCTTCTAGGGTTAAAGATATTCCTTCCCGCTGGGCACCATCTCTTAAGGTGGTATCGTATAGTTCTATTTTTCTTTGTGCTTTTTTCATAGCTATAACTCAGCAAGCATTTTGCCAACTTCTAGGCACTTTTTTATTTCTTCTGGTTTTAAAGAAAATCTTGTTTCAATTTTTTCTATGACTTCTACGCCAAGAGGCTTTATGGCATCTTCTATTTCCTTCACGGCACCTCCAGACCAACCGAAAGAGCCAAATATAACTGCCCTTTTGCCCTTTAGTCTAAGAAGCCTCATTAATCTTAACAATGGCAATATGTTCGGAAATACTCCGTTATAAACTGTTGGAGAACCTATAGCGAAGGCTTTACAGGTCATAATTTCTCCCATAATAACAGAAACAGGATCTTCTCTTAAGTCAAAAACCTTGACCTCACAATCATTTTTACACCCTGCCCCTTCAGAAATTAGCTTTGCCATTTTTTCAGTTGTGTGCCACATGGTTGTATAAACAACTATTACTTTGTTTTCTGTCGGGTCGTTTATTAATTTTTCTGTGACGTCAAAAATATATTTTATATCTTCTGGTCTTCTATAAAAAGGTCCGTGTGCAGGCAATATCATTGTAGGATTAAGGGACTTATAGTAGTCTAGAGCTTTTTTTGTAAGCGATTCAAACGGTCTCATTAAGAAAGCAAAGTAATCTCTTATAAAGGGATATATGTCTGATTGCAACTGATCGTAAAACGGCCTTGAAATAGAAATAAGGCTGCCAAAAAAGTCTGAAGTGAAAAGCCAGCCCTTTTCTGGGATATAAGCACTTGTGGTGTCAGGCCAATGAGTCATTGGAAGAGATTTTAAGACGAGAGTCTTTTCGCCAAGTGACAAACTTTCTCCAGACTTTAAGACCAAAACTCTTGAACCATCAAGGTCAGGCAAAAAATTTTTTATAAATTCATAATTCTTCTCCAAACATACTAGCTTAATGTTTTTGAACTCTTTGAAATATTCAGTAATTGATCCTGCATGGTCTGGTTCTGTATGTAAAGATACAAGATAGTCTACATCTCTTTCCTTTATTATTTCTTTTATTTTGCATATTGTTTCTTTACCGAAGCACTCTTTTACGCTGTCTATAATAGCAATCTTTTCATCTAAGAGGAGAAACGAATTATATTTGCTGCCTTGAGGTGTATATACTCCGTGAAAATCTCTTATTTCCCAGTCTAGTGCTCCTACATCGTATAGTGAATCCGCTAGTTTACAGTTCATGTTTTTCCTCCTCTTCTTATTTTCTATAAAGTATTACAGGGTTGTTTCTTGCGCCTTGAGCTGGCAATATTTCAGGATAGCCTACAATTATGGGCGCTACAGCACTATAATCTAAGGGCACGTTAAACTTTGCTTTTGTTTCTTCTAGGTCCATATACTCTCTTGCAAATCCTATCCAACACGTTCCAAGGCCAATAGCGTGAGCTTCAAGCATAAGATTTTGTGCTGCAAGTGCACAATCTTCTTTGGGATACAGGCCATAACTTTTGGCATAAATAGTTATTAGAACAGGTGCATTGTAAAAGATATTATAATCATCCTTTTCTAACATAGATTTGTATTTTTCAAGGACTTTAAACTTATTCATATTTTCAACGAGAAATCTCTTTGAATTATCTGACAAAACTTTTAAGGTTGATCGATCTTGAATTACTACAAAAGCCCAAGGTTGAGAATTCATGGCGCTTGGAGCCCATATAGCAGCTTCTATCAGACGATCTATCTTTTCTGGCTCTATCACTTTATCCTTGTACTTTCTAACAGATCTCCTTGATTTTATAATTTCAAGTATGCTCATCAGAACCTCCTCAGTAATTTTTAATATTTTGAATAATAACTTATTTTATACGAAATTTTGTAATTGTTAAAATATACAAGAAACCCTTGTTCAACATTTGTTATATGTCAAACGTTGTTGAACAAGGGTTTTAAAAAAATTAATTAATTAAATTTTAAATTTTGACGTTTTTTCGTTTAATTTTTCTACATGAGCATTTAATTTCTTTGAGATATCTTCCACATCTTCCATCATAGAACTTAATTCCTTTGCAAGAGCTGATTCTTCACTAGCTGCAACTGAACCTTCTTTCGCAATTTCTGAGAGGCCATTTATATCCTTTTTTAGCTCTGCTGTTGAAGCGTTCATTTCTTGAGCACTAGCTGTATATTCTTCTGAAAGGGCTGCAAGGTTGCTAATATTGGTCTCTATGCTTCTAATATCTTCTTCAACTTTGGCTACGTTATTTTGAGCCGATTGTATCTCTTGAAGCAATCTTTCGATGTTTTGGCTTATCTGTTCAAATGCCTCTTTTGAATCTTTTGTTATAGTCCTACCCTTTTTGACTTCTTCTAGGGTAGTTTTCATTGCCTCTGATGCTAACGCCGTTTCTTTTCTGGTTTGCTCTATTAATTCTCCAATATTTTTAGCTGCTCTTTGAGATTCTTCTGCTAGCTTTCTTACTTCATCTGCTACCACCGCAAACCCTCTTCCAGCATCCCCAGCTCTTGCTGCTTCAATTGCTGCATTTAGTGCTAACAGATTTGTCTGCTCGGAAATTTGTGATATGATATCTACTATTTTTACTATATCGTTTGATCTCTCTGAGAGAGACAGGATAGTCTTTGAAAGTTCTTCAACAGAGTTTAAGATTTGTAAGGATGAGGAATCGTTTTGCTCAATTAACAAAGATCCCATTTTTGACTTTTCTTCAGCTTCTGTTGCAAGAGAACCCACCCCTTTGGTGGTCTTGAGTAGAATTTGAGCGTTTTCTGAAATTTTGCCCATTTTTTCAGCAACGTTTGAGGCTGAATTTGCTTGGTCTTCAGCTCCTTTTGCAATTGATTCTATGGCGCTTAGCAAGATATTTACGTGATTATTTAATTTTTCTAACGTTTGACTCAATTCTTCAGAATTTTGGGCAGTTTTTTCTGCATAGTTTGCGCTTTCGCTTGAAGCATATTTGGCATCAGACGAAAGGCTTGACAACTTGTTTGAAGCATGTGACAAATCGTTTAAAACGTTCTTTATATCGTGTAAAATTTCAGAGAAATTATCCCTAAGTTTTAAAGATGCCTGAGCAATTTGACCGATTTCGTCTTTTGATGAGACGCTTATATCAGAACACAGATCTCCTGTAGAAAGACAGTCGATATCAGACTTTGCTCTTGAAAGCGGTTTAATCAAAATAAATTCTATTCCTATACCAATTATTAAAAGGCCTATTAAAAGACAAAGAATAATTGTAATTATTTGTACTATAAGTGAGTTGTAAATAGGGCCGTCAATAAGAGATGGTGGATATGAAAGAATATAAGAACCCACAACTTTGTCATCTGAATTTTTAAGAGGAACCATTACATTGTAATAATCTTGACCAAGAAAATTAAACCTTTGAATAAAGCTTTCGCCCTTGGTTAGCTTGTCATAGATATTTTGAGGTATTTTTTGCCCCTTAAAATCTTTATTAAGCGTTGAAGTTACTACTTCGTTGCCAAATGTAAACGTAGCATTAATGTTTAGTAACTTTTTCATTTCGCTTGCAAGTCTGTTAGAGTCAAAAATTGTATAACCTGCGCTCACAGCACCTATAATATTGCCATTGTTGTCTCTTACTGGAGATCCTGCACGGATAGAGAGTTTGACAACTTTCCCTTCCTCAATACCAACAGTATTTTCTCCCCTAAGTGCTTTTTGGATGTTTAATTGATTTGCTATAGAGTCGCCTGTTGGAGTGTTTAAAGAGTGTGCTCTAATAATGACGTCTCCTTTGTTATCGGTTACAACTATATATAAATCTTTATATTCTTTTATATAGGGGACAAGAACAGTTTTTAGTAGATCGAAATTTTTTGTCTCTACTCCCTTTATTACGCTTTCTTTATCTGAAAGTAGTTTTGCCATGTCCTTTGATCTGGACATATAGCTTTGTAAAAGTTCGTTTGATGCATCCATTGCATAGCGAAGCTTTTCTTCAGCATTTTTGTGTCCGTTGTCAAAAAACTGAAATGATGTAAGAGTTATGAGTGCGAGCCCGAATATTAAAAAACTAAGCAAAGTAATTGAAAGAAGCTTTTTTCTCAAAGACCAATTCTGAATAATGTTCATTTTTAGTTCTCTCCCAAATTAAAATAAATTTTTTAATTTAAACTTTATTTTAACACTTAAATATTTCAAATTTTTAGCTTAAATTTGTTTTAGAATTAGAATTATTTATTATATTATTTATTTAGTTTATTTTTCTCTATAAGCTTCCCATGCTGGTTAAAGTGTCCATCCCGCCCCTTGTATTGTATATAAGTGTTACTTTCAATCTATCAGTTTTTAGAAGCCTTTTTAGGTCTTCGTATATTCTCTTTGTAACTGCTTCTTGATAAATCCCTACATTTCTAAACGATGTAAGGTAATATTTCAAACTTTTAAGCTCTACACAGACTCCTCCATCTGGAAAATATTCGATTATTAGTCTCCCGATATCTGGCAGACCACTAAAGGGACAAACTGCGCTAAATTCTTTAGTTTCAATCTTTATGTATTCTTCAGCCCTGAAACTAAATCCTTCAAGGAAATCTGTCATAATATGAGATTCGTCTTTGAATTCAAAAGTCTTACCGCTTGCTTCTGGCATAAATACCCCTTTTCTATCACTATTTTAAATTTAATAATAAACAATTCTTATAAACATTTTTACTAATATTTTGTTAGACTAAAAATATATTAATTAATAATTATAAATTATAATAGTTAAGAAAAAAATATTGTCTAAATTTTCTGTCAATTTTAAGAGAATTGATTTATAATATTTCAAATAAATTTGGAGGAGACTATGGGTAGCAAGAGGGTTTATAGTATTTGTGCGATGTGTACAGGAAGGTGCCCTATTGTGGTTGATGTTAACGGAAATGAAGTGGAACACATTTGGGGCAATCCACATCTTTTGGGCGGGTATCATTTATGTCCAAGAGGGGCTGCTGGCAAAGCTCTATTAAATGACACAGAAAGGCCACAAACGCCTTTGATACGTGATGGAGAGAGGGGTTCTGGGAAGTGGAAAAGCGTTTCTTGGGATGAGGCTCTAGATTATGTAGCAGAAAAGTTAAAAAAGATAATTGATACTTATGGAGCAAAAAGTGTCGTGTTATCTGATAGAGGGGGCGCAATAACGGAATTTGAGAAGACGTTTATTGCCGCAATTGGTTCTCCAAATTACTTTAATCATCACGCGGCTTGTTCTAATTCTATCCACAATGCTCATCTGTCAGTTGCTGGCCTTGCAAGAAACGGCGTGACTTATGATTACAAAAACTGTAAATATTTGGTCAGTTTTGGTAGAAATTTGCTTGAATCTCTTGTCACAGGAGAGGCAAAAAATGTTATAGACATGATAGATAACGGCGGAAAACTCATACAGATTGACGTGCGATGGAACTATACAGCTGCAAAGGCTGATAGGTTCTTTTTGATTAATCCAGGTACTGATTATGCTTTGGCTTTAGCTTTAATTCACGTGATTATAAAGGACTCTCTTTATGATTCTGACTTTGTTAAGAGATGGACTGTGGGGTTTGAGGAACTTTCAAACTTTGTAAAGCCATATACTCCTGAATTTGCTGAAAAGGAGACTGGCATTCCTGCAGCTGAAATTGTAAAATTAGCTCATGATGTGGGAAATGCCAAACCATCGGTAATATTTCACCTTGGCTGGATGACTGCTTGGTATTCAAATGACTTTTATCTAAGGCGAGCCATTTGTTCTCTCAACGCGCTTTTAGGCGTATATGAGGCAAAGGGAGGCTTAATAATTAATAAAGGACCTGCAGCCGTCGGAAAGCCTCTTAAGTCACTTTTGGCTCAGGTTCCAAAGCCAAAAGATCCAAGGTTTGACGGTTGTGGAACAAAATATCCCCACCTTAGCGGTCAATGGGGGTTAGCACAGGAATTAGCTCACGTACTTCTTACCGATGATCCCTACCCTGTAAGGGCGTATATTGTCTTTAGACACGATCCGCTTGCTTCTTTGCCCGATCCAGACTTCTTTAGAAGCGCTTTTAAGAAGTTGGATTTGTTGGTATCTATTGATGTAAATTATAGCGAAACAGGTTGGTTTTCTGACGTGATTCTTCCAGAAGATACATACCTTGAGAGGACTGATCACGTTATAGCAAGAAATGGCCCAAAGCCCGGTTATATTCTTAGACAAGCAGCAGTACAAAGAAGGTTTGATACCAGACCAAGGTGGTGGATATTTAAAGAACTTGCAAATAGACTTGGTGTGGGTCAATATTTTCCATACAACAGTATAGAAGAGTTAATTGCCTGGCAATTGGAAGGAACTGGATACAAATTAGAAGACTTTAACGAAAAAGGTTATATTGAATTGGTAGATAAGCCTATAATGTGGGATAGGACTGATGGACTAAAATTTAAGACTCCATCTGGCAAGATAGAATTTATTTCCAAAAAGTTAGAAGATGCTGGTGTTCCTTCCTTTATCCCATATGAAAAGCCGATAGAACTAAAACCAGGAAGGTTTAGGCTAGTTACCAGTAAGTGTGCTTTGCACACTCAGGGTAGAACTACTTCAAATAATAGGCTTCTAAACGAATATGTTAGCGAAAATCATTTATATATACATGAAGACAAAGCAGTAGAACTTGGGATAAAAGAAGGCGATCTTCTTGAGGTAGAAAATGAAGGAGAAAAACAATATATAAAAGCAAAACTTACAAAGTATATACATCCTGATGTAGTATTTATGCTTCATGGCTTTGGCGATGACGTGCCCCTAAGAACTAGGTCTTTTGGCAAAGGTGCATCTGATATAAGACTTCAAAAGGGGCTTGCAAAAGTTGCAATTGGTGGGAACTGTCCATATACGGAGTGTACAGTTTCAGTTAAGAAGGCTAATTAATATAAGTATAAATAAAAAAATTTTGGAGGAGTAATGTGGGAAAGTATTATATATTTCAAGATCAGAAGAGATGCATAGGTTGTTATGCCTGTGAGCTTCACTGCAAGACCAAGAATAACGCTCCAGAAGGCGCAAAGCTTTGTAGAATAGTGCCAACTGGTCCTCAGGTAGTAAAAGGCGTTCCTAGAATGCACTTTGTATTTATGCCCTGTTTTCATTGTGAAAAACCATGGTGTGTGTATGCATGCCCCACTGGCGCAATGACAAAAAGAGCAAAAGATGGCATTGTTTACGTTAATCAAGACCTATGTGTGGGTTGTAAAAACTGTATTACTGCTTGCCCATGGGGAGTTCCTCAATGGAATTCAGAGACGGGCAAAGTTATGAAGTGCGATTTTTGTATGGATAGGATTGACCAGGGGTTAGAGCCTGCATGCGTTACTGGATGTACTACAGGTGCTTTGAAATTCGTATCTCCTAGCGAGGCATCACAAATTAAAAGAGAAAAATTTGCGAAAGATATATCACCTTTGAAAAAATAACTCTAAAGTGATAGTATTATAAATGTTAATATTTTAAAGTTTTTATTGCTTAATGTTATTTTATACGTAGTTAATTTTTAGTAACTGTCAAGGAGGTTGATATGAGCGAAAACGGGGTTAAGGAAAGAGAAATAGAGATTGCTGATGGGGTGAAAGCAATTCCAGCAGCGAACGCCATTGTCTCTCCTATTGACAAGGCGATTAATTGGGTCGTCAACTGGGGAAGAGTATCTTCGTTGTGGCCTATGACCTTTGGTCTTGCATGTTGCGCTATTGAGATGATGGCTGTAGGTGCACCGCACAACGACCTTGACAGATTTGGCATCCTGTTTAGGGCATCACCCAGACAGGCGGATCTTATGATTGTTGCTGGAACGGTAACTTTGAAAATGGCTCCTGTTTTAAGAAGGGTATATGATCAAATGCCGCAGCCAAGATATGTTATATCAATGGGCAGTTGTGCAAATAGCGGCGGAATTTTTAACACCTATTCAGTTTTACAAGGAGTAGATCAGGTTGTTCCTGTTGACGTGTATCTTCCTGGATGTCCTCCAAGACCCGAAGCATTGTTACATGCTCTCTTATATCTCCAGCAAAAAATAAAGAAGGAAAGGATGGTATGGGGAGCATGGAGATAAAGGATATTAAAGAACAAATTTTAACAGATCAAAACGTGTGTATACTTCCTGAAGCTGAGGAGAATCTCGATACAAAAGAGATGATCCTGAACATGGGACCTCAACACCCTGCAACCCACGGTGTGCTTAGATTGGTGCTTAGACTTGACGGTGAAGAAATAGTTGGCATGGAGCCTCACATAGGTTATTTACACAGAGGAATAGAAAAACTAATGGAATCAAAAACCTACGCTCAGGCACTTCCTCTTACAGATAGGTTAGACTATATATCAAGTCCAGCCAATAACACCGCTTACGCCATTGCTATTGAGAAACTATTTGGAATTGAAGCGCCCATTAGGGCAAAATTTATAAGAACTATTTTCTGTGAGATGTCAAGGATATGTAGCCATCTTTTATGGCTTGCTACTCATGCGCTAGATATAGGAGCAATGACTATCTTTACCTATTGTTTTAGAGAAAGAGAGTGGCTTTTGGATCTCTTTGAAATGACCGTAGGTGCAAGACTACTTACAAATTTTGCAAGAATTGGTGGGGTAAGGTGTGATATTAGCCCTGAATTCGTTCAAAGTCTAAGAGAGTTTACAAAAGTATTTCCTTCAAAGGTACAAGAATATGAAACGCTTCTTACCAAAAATCCTATATGGATGGAGAGAACCATCGGAATTGCACAGATTTCGGCTGAAGATGCTCTTAACTGGGGTCTTACTGGACCTTGTCTTAGAGGCTCAGGAGTGGATTATGATCTTAGGAGAGACCAGCCTTATGACGCCTATCCATATGTAAAATTTTATGTTCCGACAGGTAAAAACGGAGACGTTTACGATAGATATCTTTGCAGGATGGAAGAGTTAAGGCAGTCTAATGAGATAATTAAACAACTTTTGGATCAGCTCCCTGATGGAGAAACAGTTAGCGATGATACTCCTGACCTAGTAATCCCAACGCCTCCTAGACAGGTTGAGGCGGCAGGAAGCGTTGCAAGCGCTTTTATAACGCTTTCAAAAGAGAGAAAGATGATAAATACTGGTGATTTGTATAGCGCTGTAGAGGTGCCAAAGGGTGAACTTGGCATTTATGTTGTAAGCGATGGTTCTGGAAAGCCATATAGATTAAGGCTTAGAACTCCTTCTTTTGTGCACATTTCTGCAATGCCAGTTTTGTCAATTGGCCACATGGTAGCAGATATTATTGCAATTATAGGTTCTATCGATATTGTCTTAGGGGAGTCGGATAAATGAAGATACAAAAATTAATTAGAGATGTGCTTTTAGTAGAATGGTTTAGGGGACTTTCTGTAACTTTTAGAACTATGCTGAAAAAACCTGTTACTAGACTTTATCCACATGTAAAAAGGCAGCCATTTCCAGGTTTTAGGGGCAGACAGGCTCTTGTAAGAGATCCAGATAAACTTAAAGAACGCTGCATCATGTGTTTGAGGTGTAAAACTGTTTGCCCGTCAAACTGTATAAAAGTTGAAGTGGGTAAAGATGAAAATAATGCAAGAGTATTAAAGGAATATTCTATAGATGCCACAAGATGTATTTACTGTGGCTATTGTGTAGAGGTTTGTCCAGTAAATGCACTTGTTTTGACTGAAGAATATGAATATCTGGGAGACAAAAGATCAGATCTTTTGTTTAACAAAGATAAGCTTCTTTCTAACTGGGATGATTTTTTGGCCAATTATCCAGGTGAATTTTATTTTAACAAGTTTTGGAGACCACCTGGAATGCCTGAAAAGATGCTTACTCCCCAAAAGAGAAATGAGAAGCCAATCGAAATCAAGAAAAAGAACGAGGAGATCGCATCATGATGCCGGGATCATATGTTCCTATAGGGTACTTGCCAGTTTTATTTATGATGATTGCTGCCTTTCTTTTTGCAGTTGGAATCTTAGTTTTTGGAAGCTTTTTTAGACTAAAGAGAAGATACTCTGAATCCTTGATACCGTACGAGTCTGGAAACGATCCAATAGGCGAAACAGGTGAGAGATTTTCGGTAAAGTTTTACGTTATTGCTATGCTATTTGTAGTATTTGACGTTGAAATTGCATTTCTTTATCCTTGGGCGATAAACTTTGATAACATTTCTTCTGTAGCTATGATTAGCGTATTGATATTTATAGCAATACTTATTGCTGGTTATATTTATGACTGGAAAAAGGGCGCATTTGATATGTATCATAGGAGGAAGAGGCAATGACTGTGGAAGAAATCTTGAAAGTGGTTAAAGATGAATTCAAAGAAAGAATATTATCTGAAGAAATTAATTTTGGTCAGCTTAGCATTAGCGTTCCAAAGGATGACAATACTGAAGTTATTCTCTTTCTAAAAGAGCACGAGAATTTAAAATTTGATCACCTAGCTGATCTATGCGGGGTTGACTATTATAAATTAAGGGATGTTAGGTACGAAGTAGTTTATAACCTTTATTCTATTAAGTTCAAGCATAGGATCAGAGTGAAGATTCAGGTTCCAGAAGATGATATGGAAGTAAACAGTCTTACCTGTATCTTTAAGGGGGCAAATTGGCACGAATGTGAGTGTTATGATATGTTCGGGATAAAATTTAGAGGCCATCCTAACCTAAGGAGAGTTTTTATGCCAGACAATTGGGTCGGGCATCCGCTAAGGAAAGATTATCCTCTTAAGGGCATAGGAGTTTGGGAAGATCACGAAAAGCTTCTCAAGAAAGTTCAAAGCCTCTCTAAATATGAAGTCAGGAGAGGAGGTTAGATATGCTGTTAGACCTTATTATTCTGATTGTTAAGGTTGCAATAGTTCTAGGAGTTTTGTTGCTTCACGTTGCTTATGCAGTGTATTTTGAAAGAAAGATTCTAGGACACATTCAGGCAAGACTTGGACCCACGGAAGTAGGACCTTTGGGTCTATTTCAGCCTTTTGCAGATCTTATAAAACTCTTTTTTAAAGAAGATAATATCCCATATGGAGCAGATAAGGTTTTGTTTACAATTGCTCCTGTAATAGTAGTAACCTGCGTTATGACGTCCTTTTCAGTTATCCCATATGCTGCGGGGTGGGTATTGGCAAATATAAACGTAGGCTTGCTTCTTGTTCTGGCTATGGGATCTTTGGGGATATATGGAATAATTATTGCAGGTTGGTCTTCCAACTCAAAGTATGCATTTCTAGGTTCTCTTAGATCCAGTGCACAGATAATAAGTTACGAAATACCAATGGGCGTTGCACTTCTTGCAGTCTTGATTATGTCTGGCTCTCTTAATCTTTCTGATATTGTGTACGCTCAAGAAAAACTGCCCTGGGGAATGTTTATATTTCCTCAAATAATTGGTTTTTTTGTTTTTCTTGTTTGTGCGTTTGCAGAAACTAACAGAACTCCTTTTGATTTACCTGAAGCAGAAACAGAGCTGGTTGCTGGATACTTGACTGAGTATTCTGGTTTTAGATGGGGTTTATTTTTCCTGGCAGAGTATTCAGCAATGTATGTTATGTCATCAATGCTTACTATTTGTTTCTTGGGCGGTTGGACACTTCCGCCATTTTTAACTTCTCTTTTGCCATTTCTAAACTTAGTGCCGGGCATTGTTTGGTTTTTACTTAAAGTTTATTTTTTTATGTTTTTCTATATATGGGTAAGAGGTACTGTTCCAAGATACAGATTCGATCAATTACTTAAGATTGGTTGGAAGTTTTTGCTACCTCTTAGCCTAACAAACTTGTTTATTATTATGATTATAAAGAAGGTGTTCTTGCCATGAGTGTACCAGTTTTGTTCTTTTCATACTTTGCCCTGGCTTCTATAGTTATATCTTTGATTGTAATTACCAGAAAAAATTATATACATGCAGTCTTGTGGACACTTCTTTTATTTGTACATATCTCAGGAATATATCTTTTTTTGAATGCTGAATTCTTTGCTATGATTCAGATGATAGTATACGCTGGAGCAATACTTGTAATGTTAATCTTTGTAATTATGCTTTTGAACGTAAAGCACGAAGATCACCTTAGTGATGTAAGCTCTTTGTCAATCCCAAAAGCATTCCTTGTTTTTTGCGTCTTAGGCGTATTAGCAATTGTGCTTCAGACTTCCTATTTGAATACTACAGGAAAATTTTCTATAGACCTAGTAAATAAAGTTTCGGACGCGAAACTTTTGGGACAAATTTTTTATTCTGAGGCCAACTTGCCGCTTATTATTATGGGCGTAGTGCTTTTCGTTCCAATGATTGCTGCTATAGTCCTGGCCGGAAAAAGGAGTGATGAGTAGATGGTGCCATTAAATGCGTATCTGATACTTGCAGCCACAATTTTTGCGATAGGTTTGATTGGCTTTATGACAAGACGCAGCATTATTATGATGCTACTTTGTGTAGAACTAATGTTAAATGCGGTAAACATTACACTAATTTCATTGAGCCACTACATGCAAGACTTTATGGGACAGGTTATTGCCCTTTTGATCATTGCTAATGCTGGCGCAGGAATGGCTACAGGTCTTGCTCTCTTAATAAACGGATATAGACTTAAGAAGACTGTAAAGATAGATCTATTTAAGGATATGAGAGGTTAGAGCATGGAATATTTACCTCTAATAATAATATTAACACCTTTACTTGCAATTCCACTAATCTTTTATAGTGGTGAAAGAAATAGAAACCTAAGAGAGTTTTGGTCAGTACTTGCTAGCGTAATAATGTTTTTGCTTGTTTTGTCGCTATTGCCATCAGTTTTGCAAGGGAAAGACTATCATTTTACGTTATTTCAGCTTTTGCCTGGAATTTCATTTTCTTTTAGGGTTGACGCCTTAGGCTTTTTATTTGCTGTTGGCGCATCCTTCTTGTGGATATTGACAACTTTTTATTCTATTGGTTATATGCGAGGTCACAAAGAACTTAATCAGACCAGATATTTTTCGTTTTTTGCAGTAGCTCTTTCCACAACAATGGGCGTAGCGTTTTCTGCAAACTTATTTTCTATGTTTCTTTTTTATGAGGCGCTTACCCTTGCAACATATCCATTAGTTGGTCACGGAACGGACGATGAAGCAAAAAGGGGTTCAAGAAAGTATGTTATATATCTTTTGGGTGCTGCTAAGCTTCTTTTGGTGGCTGCAATAGTAATAACTTACAATCTTGCAGGTACTTTAGAATTTCATTACGGAGGCATCTTTCCTCAAGCAGCTATTGCCCAAAAAGTTTTGCTTTCAATTTTATACTTAATGTTTATATACGGTTTTGCAAAGTGTGCAATCATGCCGCTTCACGGGTGGCTTCCCGCTGCAATGGTAGCTCCAACTCCTGTTAGTGCGCTTTTGCATGCTGTGGCAGTTGTAAAGACGGGCGTTTTCACAGTGCTGAGAGTTACACTTTTTATATTTGGTGCTCAGACTTTGGCTACTTTGTGGGGAAGAGATGTGGCAATTTTTATGGCAGCATTTACTATCACTGTTGCCTCTATCATAGCTCTTACGAGAGATAATTTGAAAGCAAGGCTTGCATACTCGACAATAAGTCAGTTGTCATACATCCTTTTGGGCGCTTTTATGCTAACTCCAAGCGCAATTATGGGCGCTATTTTTCACATTACTACCCACGCGTTTGCTAAGATTACCTTATTTTTCTGTGCAGGCTCTATAATTGTTTGTTCACACAAGACAGAGGTCAGTCAATTAAGTGGTCTTGCTAAGAGAATGCCTATAACAATGACAGCATTTTTTATAGGGTCTTTGAGCATGATAGGAATTCCCTCGTCAGGCGGATTTATTTCAAAGTGGTTCCTTTTAAACGGAACTATGGAGATGCACTCTACAATTCTTTTGTTTGTATTTCTCCTTAGCACGGTATTGAATGCTGGTTATTTCTTGCCTGTTGCTTATAAGGCATTTTTTGAAAAGGAGAAAGTTGATAACCATTCCCATCACTATACGAAAAACATTATAGAAAATCCATTTATGGCTGTTCCGTTACTTATAACGGCTATTATTAGCATCTTGTTAGGTTGGTTTCCGGGTATATTTTTACATCTTGCAAGAATGGTTCTTGCTGGGTTTTAGGATAGATAAATTTATGAGTTTTAATTCAAGGAGGGTTTTATGAAAGAGGATCACGAGGAGCCTTTGATGGAGTTAAAGCACGATCCTAAACCAGGCTTTCCACTTGTTTTTGCGATAGCATTTATTATAGGAGTATTGTACCTTAGTTACATTTTGTTAAATGGAAATTATAGAATTGTTTCACACCACTAATTATAAGGAAGGGAGGCAAAGAGTTGAATCCATATAAATTTTTTGAAAAGCCAAATAGCTTGAAAATTACACTTATTGTTTTGTTTTCTTTCTTAGCAATAGTTACTGTTCTTGATCTAATAATTCCTAAAGAAGCAGAATATGGCTTTGAGAAATTTCCCTCCTTTTTTTCTGTCTATGGATTCGTCGCATGCGTAGTTTTGGTTCTTGCAGCAAAGTATATCCTAAGGCCAATTGTAAAACGCAAGGAGGACTATTATGACAATTAGCTTTATGCCACCATTTTTAATATTTTTGATAGGCTCGTTTTTTGCACTTTTCCTTAGAGGCAAGGTACTAAAGTGGTGGATAATTATTGTTCCGGCTGTAGCTTTAGTTAATGCCTTTATATTGCCTAAAGGCTTTGTCTATAACGTTCACTTTATTGGGCTTGATCTAGCTCCTGTGAGAATAGATCAACTCTCATATGTTTTTGGATTGATATTTTGTATTATAAGCTTATTGAATTCAATTTATGCTTATGGACTTGATGATTATCGCCACCACGTAGCAGCGCTTTTAACAGAGGCTGCTGCACTTGGAGTAGTATTTGCGGGAGATTACTTTTCGCTGTTTTTCTTTTGGGAGATAAAGGCTTTGTCAACGTCTTATCTGGTGGCAATAGGCGGCAGGGAAGATTCCTTAAAAGCTTCATTTAGATATCTTTTGATGCACGTTACTGGCGGCGTGTTTTTATTGGGAGGGATACTTCTTCATTTCCACCAAACAGGCTCGATAGCATTTAATTATCTAGGTTTAACAAATTTAGCATCTTTGCTCATTTTAATAGGATTTGGTATAAATGCAGTATTCCCACTTTTACATACATGGCTTCCAGACGCTTACCCTCAGGCAAGCTACGCTGGAACAGTAGTTTTGAGCGCATTTACAACAAAATCTGCAGTTTATACTCTTGCAAGAGCCTTTCCAGGCACAGAAATACTAATTGTTGCGGGAGTAATAATGACGGCTTTTCCGATATTCTTTGCTGTTATCGAAAACGATATGAGAAAAGTTCTTTCTTATTCTCTGATCAACCAGGTTGGTTTTATGGTGACTGGAATAGGAATAGGAACTGAACTTTCGCTAAACGGTACTGTTGCACATGCTTTTGCACACATTCTTTATAAGGCACTGCTATTCATGTCTATGGGCGCAGTTTTAAAACAGACAGGAAAGATAAAGGCTACAGAACTTGGAGGCCTGTTTAGAACAATGCCGTGGACTTTGACCTTTTGTATAGTTGGAGCTGCATCCATATCTGGTGTACCTCTGACAAGCGGTTTTGTAAGTAAATCTATGATAGTTGCAGCATCTGCTCATCAAGGCCTTACAATTGCGTGGTTTTTGCTGTTGTTTGCCTCTGCTGGTGTTTTCCACCATTCTGGTATAAAAATTCCATTTTTTGCCTTTTTCTCACATGATTCGGGACTCAGGCCTAAAGAAGCGCCATTTCACATGCTACTTGCTATGGGGATAGCTGCGTTTCTTTGTATAGCAATAGGAGTTTACCCGTGGGCACTTTATTCTATACTTCCTTATCCAGTTCACTATATTCCATATGCTCCAAATCACGTTATGGAGATGGTTGAATTGTTAGGATTTTCAGCTCTTGCTTTTACATTGCTTATGCTATCAGGCATCTATCCACCTGAAATGAGGGCTATAAATCTTGACTTTGACTGGTTTTATAGAAGAGGTCTACAGTTGTTTATGTACCTTGACAGAAAGGTATTGGTTGAGTTTGAAGATAGGATAGTAAATACAGCTTACGAATGGCTATTTTTAAATCCTATGATGGCTTTTGCAAAATTCTTTAAAGGAATAGATACCTACGTCGTTGATGGGACAGTAAACGGTAGCGCAAAGGTAACTTATTCAGTAAGCAAAACTTTAAGGAAGCTTCAGACAGGAAACTTGCAGGATTACATGATCCTGTTTGTTATCGGAATACTTATTCTTGCCTGTGTAATTATATTGTTGAGAGGGGGGATTTAGGTGAACTTTCCTATATTGTCTCTTGTTCTTTTGATACCTGTAATTGGTGCTATTCTTATGCTATTTATGAAAAATTCAACTCTTATAAAGTCTACTGCTTTAATATTTGCTTTGATAGACTTTTTTGTTTCACTTCCTCTCTGGTTTTTGTTTGATAAGAATTCTCACTCTATGCAGTTTGTAGAAGTTCATCCATGGATACCCTTTATAAACGCAAAATATGCAGTAGGTGTAGATGGTATATCAGTTTTGTTCGTTTTGTTGTCAACTCTTATTACTGTGATAAGCGTAAGCGTTTCCTGGAAGGCAATAGACAAAAAGGTAAAAGAGTTCTTTATAATGATTCTTCTCATGGAGACTTCAATGATTGGAGTTTTTGTATCTTTAGACCTTTTGCTTTTCTACGCCTTTTGGGAAGCTATGCTTATCCCTATGTTTTTACTAATTGGAGTTTGGGGCGGGCCAAACAGGGTTTATGCGTCAATTAAATTTGTATTGTTTACTTTTGCAGGCTCTGTGTTGATGCTTGTATCTATCTTGGTATTATATTTTGCAGGCGGACATACTTTTGATATCCTTGAGTTAACAAAGCTTAATCTGCCAGTAAACATGCAAATATTCTTGTTTATTGCATTTACTCTTGCTTTTGCTGTGAAGGTTCCTATGTTTCCTCTTCACACATGGCTTCCGGATGCTCATACTGAAGCTCCAACAGCAGGTAGCGTAATACTTGCTGGAGTCTTGCTTAAACTTGGAGCGTATGGATTTTTGAGATTTTCTATGCCATTTTTCCCTGAAGCTACTCTGATGTTTTTGAGCCTACTTCAAGTTCTGTCAGTGGTAGCTATTGTGTACGGTGCATTTGTGACATTAAAACAGACAGATCTTAAAAGGCTTATTGCATATTCATCTGTTTCTCATATGGGATTTGTAACTCTTGGCTTATTTACACTTACTCAAATAGGAATGCTTGGTGGAATTTTGCAGATGATAAATCACGGAATTGTAACAGGGGCTTTGTTTTGTCTAGTTGGTATGATTTACGAAAGAACGCATACAAGACAGATTGCTGACTATGGAGGGTTGAAGCCTGCTTTGCCTATATTTATTTTGTTTTATACATTTTTTACTCTTGCTGCAATCGGGCTCCCTGGAACTAACTCATTTATGGGAGAATTTTTGATTCTTTGTGGTGCATTCTTAAGGTTTATACCGCTCGGAGCTTTTGCGGTTATTGGAATAATTCTCGGAACTACTTATATGATATGGCTTTACTATAGGGTTGCATATGGCAATTTGAACGAAAAGATTAAGGATCTAATATACGACCTTGGTCCAAGAGAGATATTAACGTTAATACCACTACTTTTACTGGTATTATATATCGGTTTTCAGCCAGGGGTGTTTACCTCGTATATGCAATCTTCTGTGTCCAATTTGATAGCTACAAAATTTAGTTCTACTACAATAGCTCACACTTTACCCTTAGTGGGGTGGTTAAGATGACGATGTTTAAAGTTATTGCTCCTGAACTGTTTTTGATTGCGTGCTCAATATCTATTTTTCTCTCAGCCCTTTTTATAAAGAACAGAAGGACTTTTTCAATTCTTGCAATATTGGGACTCTTAATTGCTGGAGTTTGGAAGTATTCTTTGCATGGTGCAATATTTAATTTATCTTTTTCGGTAGATTCATTTGACATTTTAGGTAGTTGGATCATTATTTTAATAGCTGTTTACGTAATATTGATTTCAATAGATGACATTGCAATACCAAATACCAGTTACGGAGAATTTTTAACGCTTATATTAACTTCTGTTGTTGGGATGCTCTTTATGATAGGTTCAAGAGACCTGATAATACTGTATTTGGGACTTGAAACTTTGTCTTTGTCACTTTATATACTATGTTCTTTTTATAGAAAAGACAAACTTTCAAGCGAGGCAGGGCTTAAATATTATCTAATGGGAACAGTTGCAACTGCTATTTTGCTATATGGCATAGCGCTCATTTATGGCGCTACAGGCACTACAAATTTCTACGATATAACAAAGTCTTTATCCTCTACCAAGGTATTAACAGATCCTATGTTTATAGCAGGTGTTGTAGCAGTGATTGTGACTTTTAGCTTTAAGTCTTCTGTCATACCATTTCATGCATGGACACCGGATACCTATCAAGGAGCGCCTACTCCAATAACAGCATTTCTTGCTACAGCTCCGAAAACCGCTTTATTATTGGCTTTTGGTAGATTTTTTATTGGAAGTTTGATACCAATATGGATTGAACCAAAAACAGTGCTTATTGTTTTGTCCATATTTACAATGGTTGGCGGTAATCTTTTAGCCCTATCACAGAAGAACGTAAAGAGAATGCTTGCATTCTCGTCTGTGTCTCATGTAGGTTATATGCTTCTTGGGATAATTGTTGGGACCCAAGAAGGTCTGAGTGCAATATTAACGTATTTGATAGCCTATGCAATTATGAATCTTGGGGCATTTGGCGTAGTATTTATGTTGAAAAACGGTGATGACATGTCTACTTATAATGGACTGGCAAAAAGATATCCGTATCTTGCTGGAATAATGATGATATTTATGTTCTCTCTTGCAGGAATTCCACCAACTGTAGGATTCATTGCAAAATTTCAGCTCTTTTTGGCAGCTGTGAACGCTGGTCTTACATCGCTGGTAATTATTGCTGTTTTAATGACTATTACAAGCGCATTTTACTATCTAAGGATCGTAATGAATATGTATATGAAGGAGCCAGATGCAGAAACAGAGGTTATTTCGAGCGATTTTACAAAGGGATTGGTTTTAAGCCTTTCGATATTAGTAATAGTATTGGGGACTTTGCCCTCAATATTTATCCATTAGAATTTAATATTTAATAATAAGCCGTAAGGATTTTGAAAAACTTGCGGCTTATTTATATTGCCTTACAATAGATGTGTTTGCACTCGTTTAGAGATAGTGCTATAAAATTATCATCGATTTGAAAGTTGATTATATCTTTGTAGGATTGAATTCTTTTTATCTTTGAACCCTTTTTTAGATCGAGTATAGCTAATTTTTCTTTGCTAATTTGATCGAGATTAATGTGAACTATGATTGCTTCTTCATCGTCTTGAAGTTCAATTAAACTTTTAGTTTCATTTAATTCAAACTTTTCATCGCTATCGAATATAAACTTCTTAAACTCTTCAAAAATTTCTGGATGTTTTTCTTCAAGCATTTCTATGAATGCAATCATTCTTTCCATTTTTCTAAATGTACTTTGGCTGAAGTCATGTTCTAAAAGACAGGCGTCCTGCTCTGCTAGACTTTCTTCTATTCTTAGGATTCGTACCAAGAAGTTAACTATTGTATTTTTTCTTCTTGAGAGGTTTTGAGCAAGAACTCTTCCCTTATTTGTAAGCTCTATATGACCATATCTTTCTTGAGTTACAAGGCCTTTGTTTTTTAAAGATTCAATTGCTGCTACTGCAGAAGGCGTTTTTACTTTAAGTTGCTTTGCAAGGTCTCTTACTCTGGCAATACCCTTTGACTGATTTATATCATATATAGTTCGAAGATAATTTTCTAAACTAGGCGTTAGTTCTGAATGATCTTCGTTTATAAAGCCCTCTTCTAAACAAGATTTTTCCACTTTTTTCTCCTGGCTCAAAAATGATTTAATTATTCTTTTATTATTATTATAAACTAAAGCAAATTTCCAAAAATCAAATTGAAAATATTATTGTGTTATTCCTATTTTTACCCTATACTTTAGTTAAGTAAGTTTGTTAATAAATAAATTTTTACGGAGGAGAAAATGAAGAAATTTTTAAGGCTTTGTATTTTAGCAATATTTGTTCTTGGTATACTATCTTTCTTTAAAACGATTGGTTTTGCTGAAGGCGTCTATGTTCAGACGGACAACGGAAAGGTCTATGACTCGTCTCCAGAATTCAAAGAGATTCCAAAATGGTCCGGAAACGTGGACGCCAATGGATATGCTACAGGTCAAGGAGTTTTGCAGTGGTATTTGGATTCTAAACCAGTAGAAAGATACGAAGGAACAATGTTAGAGGGCAAGATGTCAGGACAAGGTACTTTTACTTGGCCAGACAAGACTAAATATGTGGGCTCTTTTTCGAACGATTTCAGAAATGGATATGGTACTCTTACCTGGCCAAACGGTGACAAGTATGAAGGCTATTTTGTAGATGACTTAAAATCAGGACAGGGCACTTTGACATGGTCAGATGGAACAAAATATGTTGGCACTTTTAAAAATGATAAAAGAAATGGATATGGTACTCTTACCTGGCCAAACGGTGACAAGTATGAAGGCTATTTTGTAGATGATACAGAATCTGGAAGAGGCAAGTTTACTTGGACAAACGGTGACAGCTATGTTGGGAATTTTTCAAATAATGCTGCCAATGGCCAAGGTATTTATACTTGGGCGAATGGAAATTATTATGAAGGCAACTTTGTAAACTGGTACAGAGATGGCTATGGCACTTACTATTCGAAAGATGGAACTATAATAATGCAGGGCAAGTGGTCTAAAGATAATTTTATTGGAAAATAACCTACCTAATTATAAGGAGAGGTGAACTTATGGAAACAATATTTTATTCTAAAGCCAATTCTAAAATTAACAAAAATAATGGACAAGGTTGTAACAAATTATAATCCAGAAGTTATAGTTCGTAGAAGAATAAGAAGACTATTTCTTTGGCAAAAAAACGAAAAACGCATTGTGGAGCCTATAAACGAACTCATAAGAGCCATAAAGAAAGTTTTATTTATAAGGTATGGGTAACTTAGAACTTCTTAAATTTCAGTTATCTAGTTTTTGGCCAAGAAGAATAAATATAGAACATAGACTCGTGCACACAGTTAAAGATAATAAAATTTTAATTACCCAATGTAGATATCACTACTGATTTTTTAAGAAAAGAACTTAGACTAACTATATTAATTATAGTTTAAAATTATTTAATTGACTCTTAGCATTGAGACTGTATAATTATCTTTAGAAGATGATGATTTTTTAGGCCAAAATTTTTGGAGGAATTAGATGAAATTTAAGATTGGAAAGTTTAATAGTGTGTTGTTTCTATTTTTGATTACTGTATTTTGTTTTACTGCTGTAGCAAATGCGGATTCTAGTGGTCTTACATCCGGTAAGATTTCTCTTAGCACCAAGATGAGTTCAAGCATTTTCTTACAGCCTGTCCCACCTGATAAGAAAATAGTATATGTAAGTGCAAGGAACACTTCTACTGCAACTGGTCTGGATTTTAGGAAGGAATTAGTAACAGAATTAACTAATGAAGGATACAAGATTACAGATAATCCTGATGAAGCTAATTTTATGCTTATGTCAAACGTTCTTTATATAGGTAAGGAAACGAAAGACTATACTGCTGAAGGAGCCCTTGCGGGAGGTTTTGGTGGAGCTCTTATAGGTTCTGCCTTTAACCCTAGCGGAAAGTATACTGGAACTATTGCTGGTGGCGTAATTGGAGCACTAGCTGGAGCAGCTATTGGGAATTCTATTAACTCAGATAAGTATATGATGGTTGTAGATGTACAGTTAGAAGAAAGACAACCCGGTACACAGACTGAAACTACTACCAATGCAACTCAAGGAACTGCTACTACAGAGACTTCAAGCAATTCTACTGTTAAAGATTGGGCTATTTATAGGGATAGAGTTGTTTCTGAAGCATCTGGCACGAATATAAAGTTTGAAGATGTTGAACCTGTACTAAGACAACAATTGGCTCATGCGATAGCAAACTTGCTCCCATAAATCTTTAAAAAATTTCTAAATCTTTTTTTGAATATCTTTCTAAGCTTTTTCTATAGCTTAATAGCATTTTTTCGACTAGATTTGAAGGTTTTAGTATAATAGCTCTTTGCCCAAGATATCTAAAAAGCTGAAGAAGATAACCCTCTTCTGATGGCTTAAAGGATATTTCAAACAAGAATTCTTTGGAATTTTCTTTTTTTAATACTGGGTTAAAGTCTATTAGAATCAAAAGGATTCTTTTTAAATCATCAGAATATCTTTTTTCAACACTAAAAAGTGCAGTTAAGTTTTTTTCATCAAAGATTTCTACTGCTTCTTTGCTAAGATCTATCTCTCTTTCAATTGTTTCAAGAAAGATAATAGAAGAAAATGGTGTTCTCATCATCTTTTTGTTATTGCTTAGATTTAACCAAAGTAAGTACCATTCATTTTTATAGAATTCGAACTCAATCTTATAAGGAAAACATATAGATTTAAATTGTTCAAAATTTGATGTACGATACTCTAATTTAATATTTTTACAATCAATTATTGCTTTTATAATAGGTTCTAAAAAAATCCAGGACCTTTCATCTCTCTTTGGTTTATTTTTTATTACTACTTTTGATAAATTAAATTTTTGGGAATCACTTAAGAAATTTTTTAATTTATCTATTTCGCCTTTTGTGAAGAAAAATTTTGATTCATCAGTATCTATAAGGAAATTTAACCATCTCATCTCTTCTTTGCCTAAAATCCAAAACTCTTCGTTTGTGAACTCTTTAATTTTTTTTAAAATTTCAAGCTTATATATTTTGGATATCATGCTTTGTTTTCTTTAATATAGAACTGTAAACTGATTCTAAAAATTGAAATTCCTTAACTATCTCATTTTGTAACTTTTCAGGCTTTAAAACTTCTATACTCGAGCCAAAACTTCTTATCCAGGGTTTGATCTCCTTTAGTTCTCTAACAGAAGTTTTTAATATAAAAGTATTGTTGTCAATAAATTTTATATCAGGATTTTCTATCTCTTTCGTTACTCTCTTTAATATAAAATTCTCAGAATTTGAAGTGTTTTCAAAATAAAATTTTAGCTCAACTTCTTTTTCAACAGAATCTTCTTCGACTAGCCACGTTTTTTTTATTGCATTAAATCTTTTATTAAATTCGTCATTCGACAGAGTTTTTGAAACATTAACTTTTTTAATATCAAGTATGCTATCTATTAAAATTTTTTTTGTGGGCCCACTTGCTATTAGATACCATCTTGCAAGTCGATAATCGAAAATTAAACAAAATGGCATGACTTTGATATTCTTTATGCCTGAACTTTTTGATTTTGAATATAAAGCTAATTCTAATTCATAAATCTTTTTGCTTTGTAAAATTTCTAATAAATAGAGTAAAATTAAGTCATCAAATAGCCTAACTATTCTTGAATGCTTGTAATTAATTGTTTCTTTCAATTTTTTCAATTTTTTATTGTTAATTCTTTTTTCTATTATGTATTTAATTATTAAACTTCTTGTGATTGAAATTCCTGTTTTAGTGAAAAAATCTAAGAATAGATAAAGTTTTATTAATATATTTTCATCTAAAGAATCTATTCCTTTTTTTAGATTATATAAAACTAACCTATTAGATTTTAACTTTTCAATAAATCCATCTTTTACTAATAAATTAAGATAATTTCTTGTAGTTCTAATTTCTATAGGACAATTTTTGGTGTGAGATGTAACATTGTTAAGCCCTTCTGTTATATCTTCAATAGTTAGTTTCTTTTTTTTTAGAAATTCTATTATCTTTGCATATCTTATAGCTTCTATTTTTTTTACTTGACCTGACATAAGAACAGTTAAGTATTCATCGAGTGCAGAATTAGGAACATATAAGTACTTTTTTGATTTTTGTAAGATAAATGGGGCTTTTTCAGATTCTAGTCTAATTTTTCTAATTTTCCTAAGAATGTTTTCCAGACTTCCTCTTGAGCCAAAAATATTAATGAGATTTTCTTTTGTATTAATCCCTTTTTCTAAGTTAATTATCTTTAAAAATTTTAAAATCTTTTGCTTATCTTCTCTAGGCATGATTTAAAACTCATACAACTTTTTTCCTTCTTATTTATATGTAAAAAAACTTATAATCAATTTAGCATAATAAACGAACCTTGACAACTGAATATCGAGTAAATAGAATTAACTCATAAAAGGGTTTTTTATACATTTAAGGGGGCAAATTTAAATGCTAAAATACAAGAAATTTATTTTAAATATTAGGCTCCTTGATGCGACAATACTTCCGAAATATAAGGGCATTACGCTAAGAGGGGGATTTGGGAATGTCTTCAAAAGCATTGCGTGTGTTCAAAAGGCTGTAGATTGTAGTGATTGTATTTTGAATGAAAGTTGCATATATAGAAGGATATTTGATAGTCCTAAGCCTAAGGATTCAATGAAAATGAAAAAATATCCATATATCCCCCACCCCTTTGTAATATTTTCCGAAAATTTTGAAACCTATTTTAGCGCCGGAGATATTTTCGATTTTGGATTAGTTTTGTTTGGAGAAAGTATTGAGTATCTGCCATTTTTTATCTATACGTTTATAAAATTAGGTGAAATTGGATTTGGAAAGAATAGAGCAAAGTTTGAAGTTATTAGCGTAAGAGATGGTGATAAAGAATTGTTTGATCAGAGGAAAAAAACAATCAGTTCATTTCTTAAAGAACCATCTTTTTTGGAAATTGACAAAATAATTTCTAAAGATGAAAAATCATTTGGCAAGTTAAAAATAAGTTTTCTTTCCCCAGTTTCACTTAGATTTGAAGGTAAAACTGTTTATAATCCTGAATTTCATATTTTAGCAAGGAATATTTTAAGAAGAATTTCTTTACTTGAGTTTTTTTACGGGGAGCCATCCTTTGATGCAGGATTTATAAGATCATGTATTTCAGAAGCACTGATTGTAAAGACTGTGGAATCAAACATATATCCTGAAATAATCAAAAGATTTTCTGGCAGACAAAAAAGATTAATTAGCCATATAGGATTGGTTGGAGATGTAAGTTTTGTTGAAGTACCTAACAAGTTGATTCGTTTAATTGACAACGTAAAGGAGATTTCTATTGGAAGAAATACAAGCTTTGGTTTCGGAAGGTATATTACTGAATTTTAATTTAAAGCTATTTTAGGGAGTGGATAAAATGGGGAAAAGTGTTTTACTGAGTTTTTTGGGTACTGGAGATTATGAGCCTGTTAAATATTTTATAAATGATGAAGAAAAGTTTTATTTAACAAAATATGCTCCTATTGCAGTAGCTAAGCTCAACAATATCGAAAAAATTATTTTATTTCTTACAAAAGAGGCCAAAGAAAAGCATTTTGAAAAGTTTAAAGAGGAAATTAAAAACAATATAGAATTAGAGGAAAAATCTATTCCAGAGGGTCGAACAGAACAGGAGAGATGGGAGATATGGGATAGAGTAATTGATAGCGCTGAAGGGTATGATCTAATTTCGTTTGATATAACGCACTCGTATAGATTGATACCTTTTTATGTATTTTTGACTATTGAGTTTTTGAGAAATATTAAAGGAGTTGAACTAGACGGTTTATATTACTGTTTATATGACAAGGAAAAAGAGAAGAATCCAATAATTAACTTAAATGAAGTTTTGGGAATATTAAGTTGGATAAACTTTTCAGGATTTTTTGTTAGAACTGGGATATTTACAAAGGATGCGAAAGAATTTATAAGAAGTATTCATGCAAAAGCATATAAGAATAATAATCCTATAAAGCCTAAATTTTTGCAAACAATTGCGGGAAACTTTGAATCCATTTCTTCAGCGCTCAACCTTTCTCAGGAAATAAAAATTGATATTTATATATCTGATTTAATTAAGAATCTGAGGCAAGAAAGTATTTTATTAAAAGAGGCTAATTATCTTTCTAAGCCATTTGTAAAAATCTTTGAAAGGGTTAAAAGCGAATATGAAGGCTTAGTTTTAGAAGATCAAAATAAACCATTTTTTTGGGCTAGAAGGGCAATTAATAAAGCTAAATGGTGTCTTGAACATGGTCTTTTGATACAATCAGTTTTACTCTTAAGAGAATCTTTGATAAATGCATTTATTAAAGATAAAGAAGAGTTAACTGATAGAGAAAAAAGAGAGAAGATTTATTCTGGTTGTAACTACATGTCCAAAACTATTTCAGGCAAATCTAATGCATTTTTTGAAGCCGTTGATAAAGTAAATAATTTAAGAAATCTGATAGCGCATTGTGGTTATAACAGGAATTTACTTGATGAAAAGAGTATTGAAAACAATATTAAAAATCTAATTGAGTTGATAGAGAATGCTATTACTGAAGACAATATTAAGGAGGTAAGAGATTTTTTGGACAATAAAAACTTTATTGAGATAGACCTTGGACAACTTTATAATGATGTAGCTAAAATTGACAAGATAGAAGAATATAAAAATAAAGCTTTAGAAATAGCTGGTAATGGAAAAGATGTTGTATTGACTGGTAATGCTCCTGTTTGGTTGTATTTATATGTAGCTCATGCTCTTCACGGAAAGGCAAAGAGTTTGAGATATTCATCCCCCGTATTAAAAGACTTTATAATATTTGATCACAATCCTTACTAGATGTCTGTGAAAATGTTTTTATCTATCTTTGGAAACGACGCTCTTTCGTCTATTAAGCCTATTTTAAGTTCTGAAATAAAGACTTCTTTAATAAAGCTATCTATCTCATTAAATATCTTTTCGTCTAAGGGGGTTATTCCGTGAGCAAGAAAAGAGAGATTTCTGGAGTCCTGGACTTTTTTGAAGGACTCTTTACAAAGTTGAAATGTTATGCCAAGTTCATCGTTCAAATTGTACAAAAGATCGTAAACAGCATTAAGTCCAAGCCCTTTTTTCCCTTTGTAAAGTTCTTTCCATTTAGACTTAGAATCTTCGGAAATCTTGAGTTTGTCAAAATCAACAGAAGAGCTGTCCTGTCCAAATTTGGTTTTGAGTCTTTCTTGAGCAATCATCTCAATCAGCCTATAAAGTCTCAATACAGCATCGTCAAAGTGACCAGCCAATGCCCTTCTTTGAGCATTTTCGTAAACGTCACTAAAGAGTTCAAGAGAGTAATCTTTAAATTTATTAGTGCTAACAGATATTACTTCGAGAAATTTTCTATTACTTTCAATAGCATTATAAAAGTCTTTGAATTTCTTTTCCTCAGAAATTCTTTCCATTACTGCAGGTCTAAAACATCTAATTGCTTCTTTGTAATGAAAGATATCCCAAAGATAATATCCTCTGTTTATCTCCCTTATAGCTTTAAAGAGAGTTTTTTTGGCAGTCTTTTCTATGATTTCAACAAGAATTCTGTCAGCTGCTGCAAAAAATTGAGAGTTAAAAAAATCAACAAATTGATTAATCTTTTCTTTTTGAAAAGTTTCAAGCGGGTTCTTTATTTCTATTATTTCTTCATAACCGCTTTCGACTACACCTATGCCTTCTTTTGTTCTCTTCTTTCCACCTATATAACAAAACCTTACCCTTTTATTGGACATTGCCATAAAAAGTCCTACAGACATAGCTTTTGTACCTGGAGTAAAGTCCACTACTATTTCTTCTGGAGTTGCAAACTCAGATATCCAATCGTATGCCTCATTTGCTTTGCAAAATGTTTCTTCGATAGATTGATGATCGTCAACAATAAACTTTTTGATCTTTGCAGTTGAGTTCTTTGTTTCTTGAGTTATAAAAATTATCTGATTTATAGAGTCTTGGCTAGCAATTATAGAGACATATTTTGGCTTATGACTCTTAATAGACTTAATTACTGGTTCTGGTGTGCCGCCTAATGTTATTATCATTGCTTTTGCTTTTCGCATTTTGAAATTCCTCCAAATTATTTTGAAAGGGGTGAGATAAATAAATAATAAAACAATTTTTTGATAATTTACAGTGTATTTTAAGGAGGTGAAATAATTTGATAGATTCAAGAAAAGAATTTCAAACTATAGCTCTGGCGGCGCTTTTTCATGACATAGGAAAGGTGCTAAATAGAACTAAGGATGGCTACGGTAAAAATCATACCGATCTTACTAAGCAATTTTTGGATGAATTGATGAAAAGGTGCGAAAATATCAAAGAGTTTGTCGACGAAAGCATATTTTCTCACATAGCATCCCACCATCATGAGGGCGCAAGCAAGCTCTTTAAACCAAAGGAACTTTCAGGTGAAAGAGAAAGGTTTCTTGCTACCATTATCAGTAGGGCTGACAACTTTTCGAGCTCTGAAAGATACGATGATGAAGATGCGAATCAATCTGACAGAAGCCGTTCTAGGATGAGATCGATATTTTATAACTTAAAATTTGAAAATGTCCAGGAGGTCAATCTAGAAGACGGGTTTTACGAGATAAGGGAGCTGGAGCCTGAAAGCGTCTTTTTAAAGAAAGAAAGTCAGTTGAATAGGGAAGGAACACAGTTTGCGTATAAAGAGTTAGCAAAAAAGATTACTGATAATATTATAAGGATTGAAGCTGGGGACAATTTTAATCTGTTCTTTTCTTCGGTACTATCTATTTTGGAAAAATATTTAGCACTAATTCCTTCAAGTACTCAGGTAGATAAACAAGATATTTCTTTGTTTGATCATCTAAGCACTACTAGTGCTATAGCTTGTGCTTATTATCTGTTTATTAAAGACAATCAAATTAACAAGGTCTCGGATCTGGACAAATTAGAAACAGATGAAAGTGTTAAGCCATTTGTTGTCTTACAAGGCGACGTCTCAGGAATTCAAAATTTTATCTTAAAAATTAAGGGATCAAATCCAAGAGGTTTGGCAAAAACTCTTAGAGGCAGATCTTTTTATATTTCAGCATTGTCAAGAGCTGTTTCTTTAAAGATTATAAACGATTTTGAATTGGTTCAATCTAATATCTTTCTTGATGCAGGTGGAAAATTTTCTATTCTTTTGCCCAATACTACTTATGTTAAAAAGAGGATTTCAGAGATTAGCAAAGAACTTGATAAATTTTTCTTTTCTGAATTTGCAGGTCTTTTAAGCTTAAATCTCACTGAACCAGTAGAGTTGGGAGTTAAGGATTTTGTGGTGGAAGATGAAAAGAAGAAAAAGGGCTTTAGGTCAATTTTTGAACAAGTAAACTTTAACAATCAAATAGCAAAGTCAAATAAATTTTTTAGCCTTTTTAAAGATGAAGTGTTATCTGATAAATATCTTGAAGATTTTTATAAAAAATTAAAAAAGGCTGAAGACCTTTGTGAATTGTGTGGTACCTTTCCTAAAGATGAAGGAAGTAATAAATGTAAAATTTGCAAGATAATGGAAAATATTGGCACAAAGATAACTAAAGAAAAGTTCTGGGCAATATATAGTATAAACAACAAAAATTGTGTTAATGAGATTATGCCTGGTGTATGTTTGGAGATATTAGAAAAAGAAGAAGAAATAAAAGAGAAGCTATATGACTCTTTTGTTGTGGATAGATTCTTTGATGTAGGAAGAGAAGAAGCTATTATTGGTGCAAGAAGATGGATAAACAATTATTTACCTCGCGGGAAAGACTTTGATATTGACATTGGCTCTGAAGAGCCTAAAAAGGATACTCTGTGTTATTTATGTAATGATAGATGCCACGTTGAAAAACAAGAATATGATGAGATTGTTAGAGAGAATGTAAAATATGGTCCTTTAACTTTTCAATGTATAGCAACTTACAGTAGATTTCTTGCATCAAACAACCAAGCTGAAAGAACAGGGGAAGATCATCTGGGTGTTCTAAAGGCAGACGTAGACAATCTTGGCAAACTTTTTAAAGATTCTATGAAAGAGAAATTCTCTATCTCAAGGGTTGCTACGGTTTCAAGGTTTCTAAACTACTTTTTTACTGAGGTTCTTCAGGATATTATTGAAAAAGATGAAAACAAAAAGTTTAAAGCTATTTATACCGTGTATTCTGGAGGAGACGACCTTTTTCTTATAGGACCTTGGATTATATTGCCTGATTTTGCGCTACATCTAAGCAAAAAGTTTAGAGAATTTACAGGAAGGGATGCTATTACCTTTTCTTGCGCTATTGAGATGTTTAGACCCAGGTCTTCAATTGGTAGAGCTGTTGAGATTGTTGACAGATCTCTTGAGATGAGCAAGTCTGGCCACTTGACTTTCGAAGAAGATACCTGTCGTGAATTCAAAAACAAGAATAATAATAAGAATAAAATTAAAGGGAATATAACTGTTTTTAAAAACACTGTAAGACTTTTCAAGAGAAATCCAGATGAGTTTGGTTTTGAAGAATTGCTTCAATACAGAGATAGACTTTGTGAGCTTTGCAAAAATAATGGTGAAAAGGAGGCGGGAGCTCTAATTAATAAAGCTTTCTTGTATAGGCTTCTAAGTATCTACAGGCCCATGTTTCTAAGAGCTAAAGGATATGAAGAAAGAGGCGGCTATATAAAGTGTATTGATAAAAATGTTATTTCTTATAGGTATATACCGCTCTTAAAAAGGGATATAAAAAGAAATATCGTTAAGGATAGAAAAGATAAAGATTTAGTTGAGAAAAAATTAACTGATATTAAAGTTCTAATGGAATTGGATGATAAAAAAGTAGGGCAATTTTACATGAAAAACTTAAAGATTCCTGTATTTTTGACTTTGTACAAATTGAGAGGAGGAGAATAAGGATGTTTAATGTTCCAAAAAAAAGAAATTTAACAAATAGCTCAGGATCCTATGGACAACAATCAGCTGCAAGGCAAAATTTTCAGCAATCAAATGCTGGAGGTATCAATGATTTTGTGGAATTTTCTTATAAGAGCTATGATGAATTTTTGAAAAAAGCAGAAGAATTTGCAGAAAATTTGGCGGGCGATGGTGAAGATTTAGGTAAGTCGCAGCTAAGAAAATTTTATGATGATGTGATTAATTTGAGAGATGAAATGATTAATAAACTTAATAATAATAAAGAAGAAAAAAAGGACAAAGAAATTAATGTTGATGAAATAATTAACGAAATAATATTTAAGCTAAAATTATTACAGGCGCGAGTGATTTATTTGGCTAATAGAAAAAAAACTAATAAAAAAACATACATAAATTCTAATGCAAGGAAATATTTGTTGGGAATATTAGAGAGAGGTATAACACTTTGTAGACAGAACGAAGGAGATATTAAAAAAATTATAAGCGCATTGAAAAAATTTTCTAATGAATTTGAGGCAATATATGCATATTTTTATCAATTTTCAAAAGATAAAGACTAATTTTGGAGGTGTGAAATAATGTTAACATATAAGAATTTGACAGGAAAAATTTATTGTGTAACAGGCTTAAGGGTTGGAACCAGCACGGGTTCTGTTGAAATAGGGGGCAACGATAATCCGGTTATTAGAAACCCATACAATGATGAGCCATACATACCAGGGTCTTCTATTAAAGGAAAGGTTAGATCTATACTTGAATGGGCATTGGGTAAAGTCAGTGGTGATGGAAAGACTCACTCTTGTGGAGAACCTGATTGTCCTATTTGTAATATATTTGGAATTAGCGCATCTAATAGTATTGAGGCTGATTCAAATTCTCCAAGGATTGCTCGAGCTATTTTTAGAGATGCATTTTTAACAAATAATACAAAAAAATGGCTTAAAGATAGAGATATAGTAAAGTTTACTGAGATAAAATACGAAAACTTTATAAACAGATGCACTGCAAAGGCGGAAAATCCAAGGCCAATAGAAAGAATTCCTGCAGGAGCAGAGTTTGATTTTTCTCTAAGCTTCAGGATGTTTAAAGAAGATGACAAAGAATATTGGAAGACTTTGCTTTGTGGCCTTAAGTTATTAGAAAATGATTCTTTGGGAGGGTGCGGTTCAAGGGGTTATGGAAGAATAAAGTTTAGTGAATTAAAAGATGAAACCGGACAGGATATGTTAGAGCAATTAAGGTCAATAAACATATAGACATAAAAATACTACTAAGTTTTTTACAAAGAGAGGTGATATTAGTGAATCTTTTTAAGATAAGCATTAGGCCAACGTCGTTTTTTCACACGCCGCTAAGATCGGACATTATCTGGGGACACATTTGTTGGGCTATTTTTCGGTTGAAAGAAGAATTAGAACTGAAAGACTTTTTGGATAAGTATAAAAAAGGCAATTTCCCAATCGTAGTCTCTGACGTCTTTCCTGAAGGATATCTTCCTGCGCCAAAATATCCTGGCATTATCAGATATTTTAGCGAAACTAAAGTTGATATTGATTTAAAAGAGCTTAAGAAAGCAAAATACATCCCTGTCTCAATTTATGAAAAATTAAAAGAAAGTTTTGAAGCGTTTTTAGAAGGTCTTAAGATCTATTTTAGTAACGATGAGGATAAGATAAGTAGCTGTTTTCTGAATTTTGACGAGTGGCATTGTAGCATAAATAGACTAACTGGGATAGTCGAAGAGGGAATGCTTTTTTCAAAGGAGTGTATGGTAGCAAGAGAGGAAGTAAAGCCTATAGTCTACGTAAAGACTTTATTTGATAAGTCATATATTGAGGAAATTTTTAAATTTATAGGGGAAAATGGTTATGGGGCAGATGCTTCTGTTGGGAGGGGAAGATTTGAGTTTGATATCTCAGATGCTACTTTGCCAGAATCAAAAAAACCTAACTCTTTCATAGCACTTTCTCACGGCTTTGAAAGCCTGTCAGAGTTTAAAAGATGCTTTTATGATGTGGAGGTAAAATTTGGAAAAGTTGGTAACAATATTAGTAAAAATCCATTCAAGAGGCCAGTAGTAAACTTTAAACCAGGATCGCTTTTTATACTGAAAGAAAATAGCGAACCAAAAGCTGCGTATGGCAGGATAAAAGATAGCGTTCATAGTAGTATAGACTTTGTTCACGAGTGTTCCTTACTTTTTCCCTTTTTTGTGAGGTGGCAAGATGGCTAAGAGGCAAATTTTTGAGACCAAGACTTATAATTTAAAGATCCTTTCTCCTATCCACATAGGTACTGGAGAAGATATGGATCCAATGGATTATGTCTATAAGGACAAAAAACTCTATAAGATTTCATCTGATACCTTTTTTAACATCCTTGAAAAAAGAGGATTGAAAGAAAAAATAATAAAAGAAAACATTTCAAAACTAAATATTAAAACTATTGCAAGAAATATCAATGACATCTTTGATAGAAATAATGATGATTATGTGTATTATATAGAAATTGAGGACAGTTTGGAGGGCAGTTTTGCAACGAGGTATTTTAATCCAGATGCGCAGATGCAAATTGGCCTTACACTTAGATCAGGGGATGACATCATAATTCCAGGTTCCTCTACCAAAGGAGCTATTAGAACTGCATTTCTCAACTTTTTATCAGAGCAATATAATAGTGAAGTTTACAATAACCTTCTTCAAGGCAGAAACCTTATGTTAGAAAAAGATGATGAAAGAAATTTAAAAAATATTATAAACGATCCTTTTAAGTTTGTAAGTGTATCAGATGTATCTATATCAAATGAAACTAGAATAGTGGAAATGTTTAGAGTTGGTTCAAAGGGCAAAGGCATACCTATAGTAAAGGAGGTCATTGTTCCGAATAAAGATAAGAATAACAATCTGACTATTTCGATTAAAACAAATTTAAGAGATTGTTGGAACAATAAACCTCTTAATTTGCCGAAACTAAAAAAGGAATTAATTAATTTAGATCTGAAGACTTTACTTGAAAAAACAGACAGGTTCTATAGAAGTCTTTTAAAGGTAGAAAAAGACGTTTATAAGCGCGCTTATCCAAGTTTTGATAATAGTTTTTTTGCACTTATTGATAAAGAAAAGGGTTATCTTATTCGACTGGGATTTGGCTGTGGAAACTTAAGTTACACAATTAAAGGTTGCAGTAAAGAGGTAAAGCCAGGTAAGACAAGGTTTTTGGTTAGTTTAAAAAATAAAATGCTGCCATTGGGCTATGCGATATTAACCGAAAAAAATGAAGCCTACACAGATCATTGAGTTGTTTTCAAGTGGCAAAGAAAAGGAGGCGTATGAGGCTATCGTCTCATGCGCTCCCTTTATAGAAATAAAAGATTCTGAATTTCATTTTGAGATTTATAAGATCTTGCTTTGCTTTGACCTCTTATCCTTAGCAGAAAAGGAATTGGAGCTCTCAATTAGGGATGATAAGAGAAATCTAAAAGCAATTCTTGCTATGGCAGAAATGTATATTGAAGATTCAAGATTGGACAAAGCAGAGAAGCTTTTTTTAAATTCTATAGAAAGAATGCCAGGTGAAGCAGAATTATATGTTAGATATGGCTCGTTTCTTGAAATGCAAGAGAAGACTCAAGCTGCAATTGCTCTTTATAAAAAAGCCTTTGAGAATACGGGAGAGTCAATATTTAATTCTCTTATAAAGGATAGAGAGAATAGTTATATAGGATCTTCAGATGTTGAAGAAAAAGATATTCTTGAGCCAGAAGACAGACACATTTTAAAATTTTTACAACTTTTTAGAGGCAGGGAAGGAATATATGCTCGTCAATGGAAAAATGCGAGAGGAGAGCAAGGGTATTCTCCGATAAGTGAACCCTTTACTATAGGCGTAGCTAAAAACCACATATTGGGAAATCTTACTGTGGGAGTTTATCAACTTAGAATTGACAATAGCGTTTGTTTTATAGTATTTGATATAGACGTTGAGAAGTCGAAGCTTTTGGATTATTTTCAAAAGCCTACAGAAAGAAGAAAAATAGATTCTTTACTATTATCTACTGCTCAAGAAATATACAATATTTGTACTTCATTAGATATATTCTCTTACATAGAGGATTCAGGATATAAAGGTCGGCACGTTTGGGTTTTCTTAAGACAAGGAATTCAGGCTCACAAAGCAAAAAAATTTGGAAACTATATAATTTCTAAATTGGGCAAATTATCTAAAGAAATAAATATAGAACTTTTTCCAAAACAAACCTTTGTTAAAAGTGGTGGCTTAGGAAATCTTGTGAAATTACCATTAGGAATACATATTAAATCAGGAAGAAGAAGTATATTTCTAAATCCTGATGGTACAGAGCCTGAAAATCAACTAATGTTTCTGATGGATATTAAGTTAAATGAGAGGGAAAAACTTAAAAACTTTGTTGACAGTATTGAAATAAGTAATTTAGACGCATCAGTAAATAAAAATTTTGAGATAGAAATGAAGAATGAAATTGATAAGATTGTTACAGACGAAGATATAAAGGCTCTAACTCCCTTACAAGGAAAGTATACAGAACCAGAAGAGTTTAAATTAGATGAAAATTTGGAATACTTAATTTTAAAAAGTTCTTGCCCAGTACTTGGCATTCTCTGTGATAAGGCATTAAGTGGGATTGGGCTCAATTCTCTAGAAATTCAGGTTATTACATTTACGCTTGGAAATTTAGAGTTTGGCAATTTTATTGTTAATGAACTGTTAACTAAAGCAGGAGTATCTGATACCAGACTTTATCTTAAAAAGCCGCTTCGCTCGAATCCTATGAGTTGTAATAAAATAAAAAATCTTATTCCTAATATTACATCTAATTATTGTGTTGAATGCTTTAGTTTGAAAAAAATTTTTACATATCCTAACCCTTTGATACATTTACACAAAAAAGATAATTTTTCAAAGTTGGATACCCTCATTTTAAGACTAATTGATCTGTCTAAGAAAAAAGAAGAAATAGATGTTATATATCAATCTACTCTGTCTTTAGTAACAAATGAACTAAGAAAAATAGATGTAAAAGAAAGACAAATTGGCAGTTATAAAATATTTTTTGATGATGAAAATATGCTAAGACTCTTAGATTCAAATGAAAAATGATACTTTATATAGTAGAGCACGGGACAAGAATACACAAGGATCTTGATAGATTTGATATTTTTAGAGGTTCAGAACTTATAAGAAGTTATCCAGCAAGCCAGATTGAGAGTATAGTTATTATGGCAAACGCATCCTTTACGCCACATGCAATTAATTATATTTTAAAAAATAATATTGATGCAGTTTTTTTATCATCTAAGGGCTTGTATAGGGGAAGATTGGTAGGAGGGATGCCAAGAAATGTAGAGCTTAGAATTAAACAGTTTAAATTGTATATGAATGAGAAATTTAAGGTAGAATTTTCAAAAAAAATTGTATTTGGAAAAGCGAATAACTGCAAATATCTTCTCCAAAGATACAATTGGGAAAGGCGAAATAGCAAGGTTAAAGATTGTATTATTAAGATAAAGTCTTTAATTGCAAAACTTGAATTTACAGATGACATTGATCAAATTAGAGGAATTGAGGGCAAAATTGCATCAATTTATTTTGAAGCTTTGGCAAATTTGTTTATACATAAAGAATTTAAATTTTTTGGTAGAAATAGAAGACCGCCTCTTGATCCTATTAATGCTCTAATGAGCTTTCTTTATGTTTTGCTCTATCAAAGGGTTGAATCGGTTTTGTATGAATGTAGTCTTGATCCATATTTGGGATTTTTTCACACTACTGATTATTCAAAACCTTCTTTAGCTTTGGATCTAATGGAAGAATTTAGGGCATTAGTTGATGGTTTGGTGCTTAGACTAATTAATAAAAATATCTTTTCTTCTGAAGATTTTTGGTATAAGGAAGAATATCTGGAAGACGATAATGCTAAGGAAGTGAATAGCGTTGAGGCAGTATATTTAAACATTGAGGGAGTGAAAAAAGCATTAGTTTATTTTCAAGAACTTTTGGAAAAAAATAAATATATTAGTACATTAGGAAATAATATTAATCTTTTTCAGATCATAAGGGAGCAGGCTAGAATATTTGTGAGGTGTTTGAGTGAAAATGAAACATATAAACCATTTATTCAAAAACAATGAGCATTAAAGCTTACTCATTTTATGTTATTTCCTACGATGTAGTTGAAGATAGGAAGCGTTATAAGATAGCTAAGCTTTTGGAGGGTAAAGGGACAAGAGTACAAAAAAGCGTTTTTGAGTGTTATCTTACAGAAAAAGAATTGATTAAATTAAATAAAGAAATAATGAAAAAAATTAATCCAGAAACTGATTCAGTAAGAATATATCTTCTTTGCAAAAGATGCAAGGCTGCAATTTCTGTTTTAGGTAATGGTGTTCCTCAAGAGCTATCAGAATACGATATTTTGTAAAAGTTAGATCTGAAGTTTTAATTTAATTTAAAATCTTGGAGGTCAAAATGAAAAAGAATTTAAAAATTATATTTCTTTTGGTATTTTTAGTACTTTTAACAGTATTTGTTTTAAATTCGACTAAACTAAAAACTGCAAATGCTAATTATAAAGAAAACATTGCGCTTGTTTGTTTTTACAAAGGGGAGATGCAATCAACATTTAATAAAGTTTGTTTCTATGATTGTTTAGGTACTGTTTATGCAATAAATATAAAGTCATACAAAATTTGTCCATTAACTATAGATAGAGATTAAACATAATTTTAATTGGAGGTGATAAAATGAATCTAAGCCCTTCTTCTTTGAATCTTTTATTGACTTGTCCATTTGCGTATAAATTAAAATATATAGATAGGGTTCAACCAAAATTTAATATAAATACTATTGCTGGTTCAGCTTTTCACTTTGCTCTGTCAAAGTATTTTAAAACAAATAGATATGATTTTGAAAGTTCTTGGAAAGAATATCGAAACTATAACCCAGAAGTACTGAGCTTATCTTTTAATGAAGAAGATAAGATTAAAAATAATCTATTTGCTATGCTCAAGATTTATGAACCATTTGCTAGAGATTTAAAGGTAATTTCTTCAGAAGAACCTTTCAATATAGATATTAATGATATAGGATTTAAGGGGATCGTAGATGCTATAACTGAAGATTCTATAATTGATTTTAAGACTACAAACAGAATTCCATCTGATATTACAAGTTCTCATATTATTCAAACATCTATTTATTCTATTTTAACTGGCATAGATAAAGTGGAATTACATTATATTTCCGAGAAAAGAGTAGTTATTTATAAAACACAGGTTTCTAGTGAAATGAAAGAAAAAACCTTGATGTTAATCGAAAATGTTAAGGATATTTTAGAGAATAAAATTTTTTTACCAAATGGTTTAGTACATCCTTATGCTTGCAAATATTGTTCTGTTTCGAATTTTTGTTACTTTGTTAATGGAATTTCTTAAACTTATAACTTGTTGACTTTATTATTTAAAGTATAATATATATATTAATAAGTGTATAAGTGTAATAAGTGCTATGCAAATCGAACTTTGATAACAAAATAACGTTTTTTTTCTAACTGAAATACTGGTATTCCACTGAAGTTCAAAAAATGGCTTAACTTCGTTTTCATCCTAGGGAAATTATTTGGCTTTATAAGGGTATAGATGAGGATTGGGTATCGTCTGCAATTATGATAGAAAATCATACCCACCCTATTCCAGGATTATATTGATTTGACCGTTGATTAATCAAAGTTTATAATGGTTACAGTTAGAAAAATTCCCTGAAGAATAAGGGATTGCGACGTATTTCTCTCAATAACTGTTTGAGAGATTTACCTTCTGTTAGAAAAATTCCCTGAAGAATAAGGGATTGCGACTTTAACACCCCCTTTAATCCAAAAACTTCAGAATCAATATGTTAGAAAAATTCCCTGAAGAATAAGGGATTGCGACTATTTTCCTTGATATTAAATAAAATTTTTGTCTTTCAATAGTTAGAAAAATTCCCTGAAGAATAAGGGATTGCGACACATTTTTCAGTCTTGAATGTATTTTGAATAATTTTTCATGTTAGAAAAATTCCCTGAAGAATAAGGGATTGCGACGGAAGTAGTGAGAAAGATTATTTTAAAGAAGAAATTGTTAGAAAAATTCCCTGAAGAATAAGGGATTGCGACTTTTGACTTTTCTTTTGCAAATAATACGCTCGCTGCGCCACCAAGTTAGAAAAATTCCCTGAAGAATAAGGGATTGCGACTTGAATATCAAGAATATTTTTTCTTGTAAGCCTTCTACAGGTTAGAAAAATTCCCTGAAGAATAAGGGATTGCGACTTCTGTATTGTTTCTTGTGGTTTTGTTGTAGTAATAATTTGGTTAGAAAAATTCCCTGAAGAATAAGGGATTGCGACTGGTACAGAGACTACTTTTTCAACTGCTGATTTTACATTTGTTAGAAAAATTCCCTGAAGAATAAGGGATTGCGACTCTTTACTAACCCGTGCCAATTTTTCTTTCTCTCATCAATAAGTTAGAAAAATTCCCTGAAGAATAAGGGATTGCGACATTTTTCTTTCTCTCATCAATAATCTTCCTTATCTGTCTTAAGTTAGAAAAATTCCCTGAAGAATAAGGGATTGCGACTTGCAAATCAGAGTCTTCAAGTTCGAAGACTCTAAAATTGGTTAGAAAAATTCCCTGAAGAATAAGGGATTGCGACCATAAAACGGATCTGTCCAGCTCCAATGAGCCAATCACAGTTAGAAAAATTCCCTGAAGAATAAGGGATTGCGACAATTTTGATTACATCTTCTCTTGGATTCATATGATTAGTTAGAAAAATTCCCTGAAGAATAAGGGATTGCGACTAAACACCCACTTGTTACCGTACACACATGGCACGTGTTAGAAAAATTCCCTGAAGAATAAGGGATTGCGACTATGAATTTCTCCAAGACCTACATTGTACGCAACACCAGTTAGAAAAATTCCCTGAAGAATAAGGGATTGCGACATATATTTGTTGAAGTAGTCGAGCCCGTATATAACAGGCTCCCTTGTTAGAAAAATTCCCTGAAGAATAAGGGATTGCGACACACTTTCCGAGAAAGACCTTCTCGGAATTAAAATTCCAAGTTAGAAAAATTCCCTGAAGAATAAGGGATTGCGACCTTACAATTTTTTCAAAAATTACCCTCATTTTTTACGTTAGAAAAATTCCCTGAAGAATAAGGGATTGCGACAAAAAGGACGGCCTCACGGTCGTCCAAATTGAGTGTATATGTTAGAAAAATTCCCTGAAGAATAAGGGATTGCGACTTTTACACTCCTTAAGTATGGCAACAAGTGACCAAATATCTTGTTAGAAAAATTCCCTGAAGAATAAGGGATTGCGACTGGACAACATTCGTCCAAGATGTATAGATATGGAAGTTCATGTTAGAAAAATTCCCTGAAGAATAAGGGATTGCGACTTTCAAATCCTTTTAATTCGTAACCGCATACACCGTTTTGGTTAGAAAAATTCCCTGAAGAATAAGGGATTGCGACTTGAGCCATCGTCCTGAAGGACGATGTCATCTGCTTGAACTGTTAGAAAAATTCCCTGAAGAATAAGGGATTGCGACTTCCTATTGTGAAGCTACCACCATGGTGCTTCACGTATTCAAGTTAGAAAAATTCCCTGAAGAATAAGGGATTGCGACAGGAATACTTTCTCCTCGGCAAAGTTCCAAAAACTAATGGTTAGAAAAATTCCCTGAAGAATAAGGGATTGCGACAGACCCATCCATACTCTCAAAAAGGACGGCCTCACGGTCGGTTAGAAAAATTCCCTGAAGAATAAGGGATTGCGACTAAAACACTTAGGAAAATTACCGACGCCCCAATAAGCTGTGTTAGAAAAATTCCCTGAAGAATAAGGGATTGCGACTTTTTGAAAGCCTCGTCTACATTGTGTTGCAACAACCCTAAGTTAGAAAAATTCCCTGAAGAATAAGGGATTGCGACCATATTGTTCTTCTACTTCCCTTCCACATATCTTACAAGTTAGAAAAATTCCCTGAAGAATAAGGGATTGCGACCCAAATCTGGGTACGTACAACCCATATTGTTCTTCTACTTGTTAGAAAAATTCCCTGAAGAATAAGGGATTGCGACCTTTGGGCGAGCCGGCAAGGGAATGTCCTTGCTGGCCCTTGTTAGAAAAATTCCCTGAAGAATAAGGGATTGCGACATATAAACCCAAAAACGTCACCATCTACGTCGATGGCAACGTGTTAGAAAAATTCCCTGAAGAATAAGGGATTGCGACTATCAATTCCTTTCCCATCTTGTTAAATAACATTAATCTACGTTAGAAAAATTCCCTGAAGAATAAGGGATTGCGACCAGTTCCATTCATTGCTAATATCATATTCCCTGCTTCAAATGTTAGAAAAATTCCCTGAAGAATAAGGGATTGCGACAATTTTTGACCTCTTGGACTTTTTAACTGCTACTCCATTTCCGTTAGAAAAATTCCCTGAAGAATAAGGGATTGCGACTTTCCCAGTGGTACTTGTAGATCTTGTCCCTTGCAGGACAGGTTAGAAAAATTCCCTGAAGAATAAGGGATTGCGACTATTCAAAATATTCAGGATCTTCTGAATTAAGCATAAATAGTTAGAAAAATTCCCTGAAGAATAAGGGATTGCGACTTGCAAAAAACCATAAAATAATTAAAGCTCTTAAAAAATGTTAGAAAAATTCCCTGAAGAATAAGGGATTGCGACTTTCATATTTGTATTGTTTCAAATCTTCTTTTTTTCTTAGTTAGAAAAATTCCCTGAAGAATAAGGGATTGCGACTCTTGTACTTCTTCAGAAGTTCAAGAAGAACTAAAAAATGTTAGAAAAATTCCCTGAAGAATAAGGGATTGCGACTTGCTCAGGAACTACCATTCCTTTCACAATATTGTATATTCCGTTAGAAAAATTCCCTGAAGAATAAGGGATTGCGACATAAGATTAAATTTTTACCATGCATATAGCAATGAGGATAGTTAGAAAAATTCCCTGAAGAATAAGGGATTGCGACTTTCATCAACGCTAATGATCATCTTTTTTAACCTTTTTTCAGTTAGAAAAATTCCCTGAAGAATAAGGGATTGCGACTTTTTTGTCAGCAATAGTACAATGATTTTCATTATCATTTGTTAGAAAAATTCCCTGAAGAATAAGGGATTGCGACCCAAGAAGCCTGAAAAACCTACTATTTTATAGTAGGTTTCGTGTTAGAAAAATTCCCTGAAGAATAAGGGATTGCGACCTTGAAAAGTGCTTTTTTTGCACTCTTCAAGCAAATTGACTAGTTAGAAAAATTCCCTGAAGAATAAGGGATTGCGACATAGCGATGTTCCTGTTGCCATTAGTCGTAAATACAATCGGTTAGAAAAATTCCCTGAAGAATAAGGGATTGCGACATTTTGATAAATTCTATAAATCTCTTCTCGACTAATCATAGGTTAGAAAAATTCCCTGAAGAATAAGGGATTGCGACGATGGAAAAACCATCCATTCCATTCCTAGTAAATCTCTTGAGTTAGAAAAATTCCCTGAAGAATAAGGGATTGCGACGAGCACCCCATTTATTCCCTGGATGGAAAAACCATCCATTGTTAGAAAAATTCCCTGAAGAATAAAGGATTGCGACTAGCTTCTGGACGTATCTTTGTTGGGTCTATAAGATTTGAGGTTAGAAAAATTCCCTGAAGAATAAGGGATTGCGACCTTACTGTATGTTAAGTTTATTAGATATGTAGCCTGTCTAAGTTAGAAAAATTCCCTGAAGAATAAGGGATTGCGACTACACTCAACCCCAACCTCTACACCGTTATTTTCATCATATGGTTAGAAAAATTCCCTGAAGAATAAAGGATTGCGACTTTACTTCTTTTGATACATATTTACTCCAATAAAGTACAGTTAGAAAAATTCCCTGAAGAATAAGGGATTGCGACTTGGGTTTGGAGCATATACCCTATGAGTAGTCCAGTTCCAGTTAGAAAAATTCCCTGAAGAATAAGGGATTGCGACTTAATTTTTTACTCTCTTTTTTCATTTTTTTAAACCTACCTTGTTAGAAAAATTCCCTGAAGAATAAGGGATTGCGACCCTGAAAGCCACTGAAGCCTACTATAAGATAGTAGGCTTCATTGTTAGAAAAATTCCCTGAAGAATAAGGGATTGCGACTATTTTGATGCTTATTTTCAAATTTAATAGCTTTTTTTAGTTAGAAAAATTCCCTGAAGAATAAGGGATTGCGACAAGAGCTGACCTGTTACAAAGGACGTAAATCCGTCCTTGTTAGAAAAATTCCCTGAAGAATAAGGGATTGCGACTTTTAACTCCGCCAGCTGCTCGCTGGTCGGAGTGTGACATGAGTTAGAAAAATTCCCTGAAGAATAAGGGATTGCGACATAAATGCCTCGTGAAGAGAAAAACGAAGACTGCAGGTTAGAAAAATTCCCTGAAGAATAAGGGATTGCGACTTTGCACTTGCGCAAATCCCTAATTATTTCCTTGATTGTTAGAAAAATTCCCTGAAGAATAAGGGATTGCGACTCATCAAATAAGATTAAATTTTTACCATGCATGTTAGAAAAATTCCCTGAAGAATAAGGGATTGCGACTAGTTAGTCCTCCTTATTATAGTATTTGAAAATCATATTGTTAGAAAAATTCCCTGAAGAATAAGGGATTGCGACCTTTACCTTTAACATACTTCACCTCCAAGTCCAAAGTTAGAAAAATTCCCTGAAGAATAAGGGATTGCGACACCTGTACTAGACTCGCTATATAGCGAGTCTAATTCTAGTTAGAAAAATTCCCTGAAGAATAAGGGATTGCGACTATACAGTGCATCAAGTTCTAAAATAACCTTTTCATCAAGTTAGAAAAATTCCCTGAAGAATAAGGGATTGCGACCCGTAAATACAATCGTACTTTTACCTGTACTAGACTCGCGTTAGAAAAATTCCCTGAAGAATAAGGGATTGCGACTTTCTGTGGGAGCCACTTTCGTCAATTTCATCTTTTTGTCCTGTTAGAAAAATTCCCTGAAGAATAAGGGATTGCGACTTTTGTGAATCTACTTTTCTCTCTAGTTTCAATTTCATTGTGTTAGAAAAATTCCCTGAAGAATAAGGGATTGCGACTATTCGTAAGGCTCCGACTCATAACAGTATGGCTGCCCCTCCAGTTAGAAAAATTCCCTGAAGAATAAGGGATTGCGACCAATTTTCGTTTAGCCTCTTCCAGTATTTCACTTTTTTGTTTGTTAGAAAAATTCCCTGAAGAATAAGGGATTGCGACGGACCCGTCCTCGTCTATAAAGACGTTCCTCCCCCATGCGTTAGAAAAATTCCCTGAAGAATAAGGGATTGCGACTAGGAGAAGACGAAGAAAACCAAAGAAACTCTTATAGTTAGAAAAATTCCCTGAAGAATAAGGGATTGCGACTTTCAGAGTAAGCGTAGAAAAGTGGGACATAAAGCCCGTAGTTAGAAAAATTCCCTGAAGAATAAGGGATTGCGACTATACGAGGGGTCCTCGTAATACGGATACCACCTCCCAAAGTTAGAAAAATTCCCTGAAGAATAAGGGATTGCGACTTTCAGAGTAAGCGTAGAAAAGTGGGACATAAAGCCCGTAGTTAGAAAAATTCCCTGAAGAATAAGGGATTGCGACAAATTTCCTGAACTAAGAAGTGCACACCCCAAGAAGGGCGCGGTTAGAAAAATTCCCTGAAGAATAAGGGATTGCGACTTTCTTGAAATAGCTTCTTGGCAGGTTTACCCCTGCCTTGGTTAGAAAAATTCCCTGAAGAATAAGGGATTGCGACCTTAGTCATTTTTGTCCTCCTTTTTTTAAATTTTATCTTCTAGTTAGAAAAATTCCCTGAAGAATAAAGGATTGCGACACTCCTCGTGAAGAGAAAACAAAAATCGCAGGTTGCGAGAAGTTAGAAAAATTCCCTGAAGAATAAGGGATTGCGACACACCGGCGTAAGTCTTTCAATATCTCTCTAAGTTCTTCTTGTTAGAAAAATTCCCTGAAGAATAAGGGATTGCGACTCCCTTTACCTTCAACATACTTCACCTCCAGGTCCAGAAAAGTTAGAAAAATTCCCTGAAGAATAAGGGATTGCGACTTATGCCTGCCAAAAAACCTGAAAAGCCTACTATCTTATGTTAGAAAAATTCCCTGAAGAATAAGGGATTGCGACAAAGGACTCTATTTCAGAAATTTTTAATTTTTTCATTTTTTGTTAGAAAAATTCCCTGAAGAATAAGGGATTGCGACTCATCGATAAAAGAAGTGAAACAGCTTCTTTCATTTTTTCAGTTAGAAAAATTCCCTGAAGAATAAGGGATTGCGACTAACAACAAGCTTTCTTAATTTTTTTTCTTTCATTTAAAGTTAGAAAAATTCCCTGAAGAATAAGGGATTGCGACAGGACTGACCCGTCCTTGTCTTGGACGACATCCCTCCCCCATGTTAGAAAAATTCCCTGAAGAATAAGGGATTGCGACTAAAATAATTCGCAGGCAGGTTCACACCTGCCAAGGTTAGAAAAATTCCCTGAAGAATAAGGGATTGCGACTCTTCATACTCTTTGATTTCATCTTTGATATTAATGTTAGAAAGTTAGAAAAATTCCCTGAAGAATAAGGGATTGCGACTTTAATGAACCCTTGAAACTCTTTTAAAATATAGCCTCGTCCTGTTAGAAAAATTCCCTGAAGAATAAGGGATTGCGACAGTGTGAATAGAACACCAAAGATTAGTCATTTTTGTCCTCGTTAGAAAAATTCCCTGAAGAATAAGGGATTGCGACCAATCCTAATAGCGTTGTGTTAGTTAGCACAACGCTATATTAGAAGAATTCTTTGAAGAATAAGGTAGAAAAACAATTTGACTTTATTGAGCGCCACAATCAGTTCTTTGAAAGAGAGAGAGAACTCTTAATTTCTTTGCCTGAAAAAGAGCTATTTTTATCATCATTTCTTGAATCAAGAAAGATAACTTCAGATTGTCTAATAAGCTACAATGGTAACAGATATTCTGTACCGCATTATTTTTCAGGTAAAGAGGCTTGGGTTACAACCTATAAAGGAATAAAGCTTTATATATACTCACAGACTAAGAAATTAATAGCTGAGCATACAATACCAAAAAATAAAGGAAATATTGTAATAAACAAGAGTCATAGAGGAATTGATGACAGAACTAATAAGAGCTAATATTAGCGCTAAGATAGCTGAGTATGTAGAATTACTGTCAAGAATAGACTTAATAATAATTGATGAGCTTGGCTACCTTGAAGTCAACAAGTCTGCTTCATCTCTGTTTTTTAAACTTGTGTCAAAGAGATATGAAAAGAAATCTATAATATTGACCACTAATAAGCCATTTGAAGAATGGGGTGAAATATTTGGAGATGATGTAGTAGCATCAGCAATATTAGACAGGTTGTTAGATCACAATTATCCCTTTTTGATAACTGGAAAGAGTTATAGAATGAAAGAACTCTTCAAAAAAATAGAAAGGGATAAAAAAGATTAATTTTATGAACAACAAGGGTGGGTTAAAATTCGTGATAAAAAAGGGTTAGTTTTCATGATAATTAACACATACTTGATTTAAAAGAGTGTGCAGCTATTTATGTGTTTTGCAGTAAAAAAACTATGTCTGTATTTAAAGCTATGAAATATTTGTCTTAGCCAATATCAATTAATGAACTATTAAATTTTATAAAAAAAGAAGGCGGTGAAGTTATCTATACAAAGAACTTAAGCAAAAATGACATTAATTAAAAAATAAGTTTATAATTTATTATTATATTTTGAAGGGTAAATTATAAAATGTCTGTGGATCAAGATTTTAGTGAAAAGCTTGCTAAGAAATTTTTAATTGAATCTGAGCTGGTTAAAAAAATCTCTAAAAATATTCGCAAAAAAGACTTTAAAAATATAAAAGATTCTTTAATCTCAGAATTGGTTGAAGAATATTATGAGTTTAGCAAACAAATTGGATATTCTATCCAATTAAATGCCCTCTTAGGACCTTATTGCATTTTAAATATCTCTCAGAAATTTTGGAAGAAATATAATGATAAATTTGCTTAAAATAAAAAAGAGCTGGCATTTTAAGCCAGGTCTTTACTGATTAGATGTGTCTAAATTGTTTCTATTTTTGCAAACCTTGGCTCATGCAAAGGAACTATGATATCAGCCAGCTCTTTAACTTTTACTAAAATATCATATGCTTCGTATGAATTTATCAGAGTCCCAGGTGGAATTACCTCCATTCCCATTCCCAGTACTTGTGGTGGTGGGTTAAAGTTTTCGTCTATCACACAAAATCCTGTTATTAAAACTTTACCCTTCTCAGTGTTAATCAATACAGACATTCCACCAGGCGAGTGTGCAGGCGTATATATCGTTTTTATGCCAGGCAAGATATCGGTATCACCTTTTAAGGTAACGATTTGATTGTTTTCCTCTACGTCTAAAATAAAGTCTTCCATATATCTATAATCTAAAGGGTGAGGGTTGTGAATTTGTTTTAGCTCGTTTTCGTGAACGTAGAATGTTGCATTCTTGCACTTTGAATCGTTTTCACAGTGATCGTTGTGTAGATGGGTATGAATTACAATGTCTATTCCTTCAGGGGTAAGTCCATACTTTCCAAGCCCTTCTTCAAAGCTATATATTTTTGCTCCCAGCGCATCTTCTCTGTCTTTGGACTTTAGGGGCATAAATTCGCCTGTATCTATTAAAATACTTTTATCGCCACCTTCTATATACCAGCTATAAATAGGGATCACAAAAGGCTTACCATAGTTGAACTGATAGGTCATCATGCTCTTGTCAAAGCTTTTGCTTCCTAAAACTATTGGATGAATCTTATATGTAATCTCCTTCAATTTAATTACCTCCTGATATGTTTATATATATTATTTTATCACAATATATAAATATAATTATAGTAATTAGTTTAGAGAATGATGTAATGGTTAGTGTTAGATATTATTAAAGATTTTTAAAAACTTAAGTATATTTTTGAATTATAATAAGTAACAATATACCTGAATTCTATATTTTTATTTTATTTTTAGCTTAGTTAGATGGGAGGTTTGTTATGAATTTATTAGCTATAAATGGGAGTCCGAGAAAAGATTTTAATACTGGAACGCTGTTAAAGTATTCTATTGAGGGAGCTGTTTCAAAAGGCGCAAACGCTGAAATAGTTCATCTTTACGATTTAAATTACAAAGGTTGTGCAAGCTGTTTCAATTGTAAGTTAAAGGGAGGTAAAAATTATGGCAGATGTTCAGTAAAAGATGAATTAGAGCCTATTTTAAAGAAAATTGAAGAAGACGTGGACGCTTTAATACTTGGTTCTCCTATTTATTTTTCAAGCGTGACAGGGCAAATGAGGTGCTTTTTAGAAAGGCTTCTTTTTCCATATATGGTTTATGACGAAAATTATTCTACTCTTTTTAAGAGAAAGATGCCTGTTGGATTTATCTATACTATGGGCGTAAATGAGAAGATGATGGAAGAGCTCTCCTACAAGAAGATATTCGAAAGAACTGAGTTTATGATTTCAAGAGTTTTTGGCTCAGTAGAGGTAATGTATGTTACAGATACCTATCAGTTTACAGATTATTCTAAGTATGTTGCGCCAAAATTTGACGTAGAAGCAAAGGAGAGAAGGAGAAGGGAAGTTTTTCCTAAAGACTGTCAGAGAGCATACGAAATGGGAAAAAGGTTTGCTGAATCGATAATGGCTAAATAGCGCTCTTATTCATAAGCCAGTATACTATTCCAAGTATCAATACCAGGAAGCCAAGCACTATTACCTCCACAGAGTTGTGAGGCTCAAGTGAAAATATTAATATTTTTCTTAACATGGCTGCCATTGCAAGACTTATGAATATATTGAGCGCAAATTTTTTCCCTTTTAACCTTTTTAACTCTTCTTCTAAAAGCTCTCTAATAGTCCAGATTATAAGCATAGCGCCAAGTATGTTTACTACGCTAGTCTCAAAAGAAGAAGCGCTCCTTAAGAAGTTGTAGATATCTGACAAGAATAACACAAATATCATAAAGCTTGTAAATACAAGCGCTAATATCAGTGCAATGTCAAAATAATAAGATATTTTTGAACTAATCCTTACTATTTTGCTTTCTATTTTTGTTCTTGCTATATAGATTTTGTTCTCATCTACATATGAGCTGGTTAATATATCGAGGTTTATGTCTAAAATCTTGTCTACAGATTCTCTACAGTTCTTTCTCTCTTCCTCATTAGGACAGGAAAGAAGTATTCTTTGATGAATATAATTTCTTATAAAACTCATTGTAGCGCTAACGTAATGAGTAGGTAGTCCCATATCTGCGTGAACTTGTCCAATTTTTTGAATTCTTATAATGTAGCTCTCGTCATATTTTCCACAAAAAAGATCTATAAACCAAACCTTAAACTTTTCTTCGTGTCTTTTTCTAACTTCCTGTTTGCCTAAAAATTTGTGATAATCTGGGAAGGTACTAAGAAAGTTATACAGGTTTTCTATAAAGTTGTCAACGTTTTGTCTTGCTGCAGCGCATAAAGACTCAAGATTGTCTTTATCCGTTTCTTTGAAATTGTAAATTTTTTTGATGCTTTCAGAACTTTCCAAATTATTACCCCTTTTTAATTAATAATTAATTTAATTCTAACACAAAAAAATATTTGCTTGCATGAAATTTACTGATAAAATCTATGAGATTATAGAAAAACATTCTGGAGGTTATAATGATTGACTTAGAAAACTTTGACCCAGAAAGTAAATTAAACGAGTCTGCAATATATGGCCTTTTGAATCTTGACACAGATCGTCTGCTTATGATTGCAAAAAGGATAAAGGAAAAATATGTTTCCTCTTTTGAATTGTGTTCGATAATAAGCTATAAGACAGGAAGTTGTAGTGAAAATTGTTCTTTTTGTGCTCAATCTTCCTACTTTAATACTGGCGTAGAGTTTAAAAAGGTTAGTGTGGAAGAAGTAATTGCTAAGGCAAAATTGATGAAGAGATACGGCTCAAAAAGGTTTTCTCTTGTCTCAAGCGGTAAAGGACCTTCTAAAGCTGATATGGATGATCTACTGCCTATTTTTGAAAGGCTTAAAAGAGAAGTAGATATTGATCTGTGTGCTTCTTTGGGGATAATTGGAGAAAGAGATCTGAATAGATTAAAGGAAGTGGGAGTTTCTACCTATCATCACAACCTTGAGACTTCAAGAAGCTTTTTTGGCAACATCTGCAGTACTCATTCTTACGATGAAAGAATTGATACAATCGAGGCTGTAAAAAGAGCGGGCTTAATTCCTTGTGTTGGAGGTATAGTAGGACTGGGCGAGACCTTTGAACAAAGAATAGAATTTGCTATTACTCTTAAAAATCTTGGGATAAAATCAGTTCCTTTTAATATATTAATTCCCATTAAGGGGACTCCTCTTGAAGGGCTTGAACTTCTTGATAGATCAGAAATCTTAAAAACCCTTGCTATATTTAGAATTGTTCTTCCTTATGCCACTATCAGACTTTGTGCAGGAAGAGAGAGCGTTCTTGGAAAATACCAAAAATTAGCGTTAAACTCAGCTGCTAACGCCTTGATGATAGGTGGATATCTTACTAGACCAGGCGAGGAAATAGAAAAGGATCTTGAACTAATAGGAAGTTTAGAGCTAATTAAAGTTTAAAAAAATATAAAATACCCAGAGAAACTTGCACGCTCTCTGGGCAATAAATTTAAGATGGAAGTAAGTTTGGAAAGATAGAAGTAATTACCATAAGTAAAGTTAAGATTATTAGGATGATAGTAGTGAGCCATGCTATTATGTTAAATGTTTTTGAATTTGTATATTCGCCCATTATATCTTTGTTATTAATGATCTTTAGCATATATAGCAATACAAATGGCAATATTACGCCGTTTATAACCTGTGACCAAAACATTATGGGCACTAGGGGTGCGTTGGGCATCAATATTGCAATTGCGCCCACCATGATTAAAAAAGTTGTTAGTGAATAAAAAACTGGTGCCTCTTTCCATGTAAAGTCAAGTCCTGCATTAAATCCCAATGCCTCACATACATAATATGCTGTTGCAAGAGGAAGTATACAGGCTGAAAAGATAGAAGCATTAAATAGCCCTATTGCAAATAAAGTGGATGCAAGATTTCCCGCAAAGGGTTTAAGTGCAAGTGCTGCATCTTTAGCGTCTGAAATATTGACGTTATGAACAAAAAGAGTTGCCGCGCAGCTAACCACAATGAAAAGCGCTATTACGTTTGTCATTATATTTCCAGTTATTACGTCTAGTCTTAAATACTTATATTCTTTTTCTGTTAATCCCTTTTCTACCGTAGAAGACTGGATATAAAATTGCATCCATGGGGTAATGGTGGTACCTATAAAACCAATAAGTACAGATAAAAAAGAAGGACTAAACTCTATATGGGGTATAACTATATTCTTTGCAACTTCTCCCCACGGAGGGTTAGCCATAAAGGCAGATGGTATATAGCAAAGATAAACAAGACATGCAAATAAAAATATTCTTTCTACAAACTTATATGAACCCTTTAAAACTGTCCACCAGACAAATAATGCGCAGATAGGAACTGAGATATATTTTGTTATGTTAAAGATTTCCATACTTGCGGCAATGCCTGCGAATTCAGATATGGTATTTCCAAAGTCAGCTACAAGTATTCCTAAGAGTATTAGAAAAGTCATTTTTACGCCAAAATTTTCTCTAATCAAATCGGCTAGGCCTTTTCTCGTTACTGCTCCCATTCTTGCAGCCATTTCTTGTACAACTATGAGCGCAATGGTCATTGGGATCAATACCCATAGAAGCTTATAGCCCGTTGTTGCGCCTGTTACAGAGTAGGTAGTAATTCCGCCTGCATCGTTGTCCACGTTTGCAGTAATTATTCCTGGGCCCATTATGGTTAGAAATAGAAGTATTCTTCTAAATAATGACAACTTGTTCTCCATAGCTATACTATTCACCACCTTCTCTTAAGAATTTCTTCAATGAATCAAATCTTGAGAAGGTGTCGGTATCACTTCTGTCTGGCATAAGAAGTCTTAAAACGTCGTCAACTGTAATTATTCCAAGAAGCCTGTTTTCGTTATCTATTACAGGCATTGTAAAGAGATTATATTTGGCAAACATTTCAAGTGCTTTGTCGTGATGGTCAAAATGATTTAGACTTATAACATTTTTTTGCATGATATCTTTTATTTTTTCATCAGGTTTGGCAATTAACAACTCCCTTAAAGATACTACTCCTATTAATTTCTCTTCACTGTCAACTACATATGAAACGTAAATAGTTTCTACTTCTTCAGCCATTTTTTTGATTTTATTCAGAGCTTCTTCTGAAGTTTCATCTCCGGTAAGAGTTATATAATCTTTTGTCATCAACGATCCTACGTCTTCGTCTTCATAGTTCATTAATTCTATTACTTCATTTGCTTCTTCTGGATCCATATGTTCTAATATTTCTTGAGACTTCTCTTCATCTAACTCGCTTAAGATATCAGCAGCGTCATCAGATGGCATTTCTTCTAGTATATCAGCAGCTCTTTCTGCATCAAGAGAGTCAATTACGTTTACTTGAGTTTCAATATCTGCTTCTGCCAATACCTCTGCAGCGCTTTCTATATCAAGGCTCTCTATTATCTTCTCTCTGTCTGGTTGGCTGAGCTCTTCTATAATATCAGCAATATCAGCTGGATGAAGGTCTTTTAAACCCTCAAATTCGGTTGCCAGTTGTAAGTTTGAAGTTCTCTTTTTTATTGGGGCAAGATAATTCCAACTTATTAACTGAGGTTGAATTTTGCTTTCTAAAAATTTAATGCCAAGTCTTCTAAGAATGCCAGAAAAACCCACATCTATAGCAAGAAGTATTAATTTTTTTTCTAAGTCTTTGGAATAAAAGGATATTTTTATGTCGTTTACTCTGACTAACTTTTTGCCTTTGAGGTCTATAAGTTGTTTGTCAAGAAACCACTTTACTATATATATGTCTTCATCTCTTGCTACGATGTCAGCTGCCTTTTCAAGGCTTGTAGCGAGAACTATTGCATCCTTCGTCCATTCCTTTATGTGGTTTATATTTATTAGCTTGTTAGAGTCCTTTAAAAACTTGATACCTCTGCCAATTGGAACTTTCTTATCCCAACAAACAGCAATGTCTCTCAGGTGGGCAACCTTTTTGTTTTCATAGTCAATAATTGGTTTGTTTAGTTCCTGGCTAAGGTAAAACTCTGTTATAGCGCTTGTAAAAGACACGATATACCTCCTCACTTTTTGGTGATTTGCAAAAGCGCTTGTCGTAAGAAAATCTTATGAGGCATAAATCGGGTATATCATCCATGCAAATCACCTCCATGAGAAAGTATATTCGAATGAAAGTTTAGCAGATTTGAATTGCTATGTAAACATTTGAAATATCTATTTTAGTTTCTGAAAATTTATAATATAATAATATAAATATTGAGAACTTTATTATTTTATAAAAATACTAAATAAATGTAGGAGGATTTTATGAAAAAAGTTTTGGTATACCAATTGATTTCTGAAATTTTTAAAACTCTTGCACACCCATTAAGGATTCAAATATTGATGATGTTAAGCGAAAAGGAAAGGTGTGTATGTGAGCTTTTAAACGAGATAGGTGTTGAGCAATCAAACTTATCTCAGCACCTGAGGATCTTAAAAAAACAAGGCATTATAGATTCAAGAAAAGATGGGCAGAAGATGTTTTATAGAATAAATTTACCATCTGTATTAAACCTTGTAAGCGATGCTAAAAAGACTTTGAACGATCAGGCCAAGGGTCACGAGGAACTATATAAAACTATAAAGAATATTTAATAATTTTTAAATTACTATATGTTAAAATTTAATTAAACTAATAATCTTTGGAGATAGGAAAATATGGAATGGCTTAGATCTTTATTTTGCACCACCTGAGCTACTTCAACTTTTCAAATGGCATGGATTGCCATTACTTGCCTTTTTAGTCTGAAGCTCTGGTTTAGAGGACGCAAGAAGTAATTTGCGCCCTCTAAAGAAGTAATAGAGTTTATATTTCTATCTTTGCTCCAAGAAGTTTTACAAATTCTCTGAGCCAGAGAGGATGATTTGGCCAGGCTTGAGCAGTAATAAGATTATTGTCTACTACTACGTCCTGGTCAACCCAATTTGCCCCTGCAATCATACATTCAGTAGCACAGGCTGGATAGCTTGTAACCTTTCTACCAGAAAGGACACCGCATGCCGCCAATAGCTGAGAGCCGTGACAAATAGCTGCAACAGGTTTATTTAAGGCGAAAAACTTTTTTGTAACTTCTACTACTTCATTGTATCTTCTGATGTATTCAGGAGCCCTTCCCCCAGGTATTACCAATCCTATATAGTCTTCTACATTTACATCCTTTGTGGCTATATCTACCGGAATTCTGTGTCCCGTTAATTCGATATAGGTGTCAAGGTTAGTAAAGTCGTGTACGACAAGTTGAAGCATATCCCCAGCCCTTTTGTTTGGGGCACTAATTTCTACGTCATAGCCCAAAAGCATCAAGGCTTGTTGGGGTACTTTTACCTCATAATCTTCTGCGCAATCGCCTGTTAAGATTAAAACTTTTGGCATAAAACACCTCCTCAAAAAAATATATAAGAACTTACTTATATTTTAGCACTTTAAAAATTTTAAAATTACTCATCAACTTTCATTGAAACGTCAATATATCTTGCCCTTCTTATAAGTGATGACATAGAGATAAATTCTACTCCAGTTTTAGATACTTCTTTTACGTCTTCTTCCCTTACCCCAGATGCCTCTACAAGGTAATGTTTTTTTGATTGCGATATAATTTCCACTGCCCTTTTTAGGTCCTTTACTGACATATTGTCCAATAATATTGCGTCAACCCTTCCATCTGAAAGAACAGTTTCTAAGTCTTGAATATTGCCGACTTCTATTTCAATTTTTGTTAAAAACTTTGAATTCTTTAATGAGTTGTCAATGGCAGATTTTATTGAACCAAAAATTGCTATGTCGTTGTCCTTTATTAATATACCGTCAAAGAATCCTGATCTGTGATTTTTACCGCCTGCAAGCCTTATAGCATATTTGTGTTCAGGTCTGAATAAGGGATCATTTTTTCTTGTGTCCAAAAGAAAAACACTGGTATTTATTTTTGACAAAATTTCTTTCACATGAGTAGCAATTCCTGACAATTCAGATAGAATATTACAAATTGTCCTCTCTGCTTTCAGTAAGACGTTTGCATTTGCATATACATACATAATTGTCTCTTTCGAAGATACTTGTTCTCCGTCTCTTTTTAAGATCTCAAATTTGTACTTTTTTGATTCCTCAAACTCTTCAAGAAAGAATTCTTCTTCAACGATCTTTACAATTGTTGGGACAAATATTGTTCCTGCAATTGTTGCGCTCTCTTTGAAAATGATTTTAAATTTTGAGTAGGGATAGCCTTCTTTTCTGTAAAAATCAAAGCCTAAGTCATGGTGGATTCTTTCTTTTAATATATCTTTGAAATTCATTAATAATCCTCCCTATAGTGAGCTCCTTTACTTACTCTATTTCTTCTTGCACAAGAAGCAATTTCTATAGCTATCTCAATAGCATTTCTAAGACCAATTAACTCATCTGAAAGCTTTGACGTTCTATACATTTCAATTATGTCTATAGAAAGCTCTGTTAACTCTCTTATCGCCCTTAAAAGTTCTTTTTCGGAGCGTACAATGCCTACCCTTTCCCACATTATAGTCTTAATCCTTAAAAGGTAATCTTTAATCAAATTTTTATCGGGCTCTTTTAATACAAATCTTTCGTCCCAATCGGATATTTGGAAACTTTTTATGTCTTCCTTTGAAAAGTTTCCAATAATATTTTCGGCAGATCTTACTCCCCACACAAGCCCTTCTAGAAGCGAAGTAGAAGCAAGCCTGTTTGCTCCGTGAAGGCCTGTGCAGGATGCCTCACCAATTGCATAAAGCCTTGCAAGATTAGTTTTGCCCCATTCGTCAACCCTTATGCCTCCGCAAAGATAATGTGCTGCAGGAGCTACTGGTATGAGGTCTTTTCTTATATCAATGCCACATTCAAGACAATCTGAAAATATTTTGGGGAATCTTTCTTCGAGCTTTATGCCTTTTTTTATAATTGGTTCACATGAAAGCCAAACGTTTTTGCTTGAACTCTTTTTCATTTCTTTATATATCAGCCTTGTTAGTTCATCTCTAGGCAAAAGTTCAGATTCTACAAATCTTTCTAATTTATCGTTTAAAAGTATTGCCCCTTCTCCTCTAACAGATTCTGATATGAGAAAAGATTTACAGTTGTCCTTCTTAAAGGCAGTTGGATGAAACTGAATATATTCCATGTTTATTACATGAGCTCCTGCTCTTTTTGCCATAGCAATACCGTCACCTCTTGCGCCTTCAGGATTGGTGGTGTACTCGTAAACAGCCCCAACTCCGCCGCTAGCAATAACTGTATAAGAAGAGAGGATCTTTTGTATCTTATTTGAATTTCTTTCGAGGACATATGCGCCAAGAATTTTTGTTGCCTGATATATTGCATCCCTGTTTTTAGAATGATGGGTTGTACTAATAAGATCTATAGCAGTAGTAGACGAAAGTATCTTTATATTTGGATGATTTTTTGCCTCTTTTAGTAGAGCTTTTTGAATGGCGAGTCCTGTTTGATCTGCTACATGAATAATTCTATTTTTAGAGTGTCCTCCTTCAAGGGTTTTATGAAGGTTCCCAAACGGATCCTTGTCAAAATTTATACCGAGCCTATCAATTAAGAAAGATTTAACTAATACCGGCCCGTCTTCTGCAATGATTTTTATAGCGCTTTCCCTTCCTATCTCGTCCCCAGCCTCTTCAATGTCTGTTTCTATTAGTTCAGCTGAGTCATCTTCACCCCACCAGACTATTCCTCCTTGAGCGTATTTTGTGTTGGACTCTTCGGGATCTTCTGAACGATTTATTACTACTACGTTTTTCCCTCTATCTGCAAGTTTTATTGCGCAAGTAAGACCTGCAATTCCTGCTCCAATTATAAGAATTTCGCATTCAATAGTGTTCATTTGATCTCTAACATTCTTTCTATTGCAACTCTTGCCTTCTCGGCGACTTTTCGAGGCAGGTAAATGCCGTCTTCTCTGAATTCTACCTCTTCTGTGTCAGAAATAAATATCTCATATCTATCGCTTTTTAAGGATTCAAGGAGTTTTTCAAGGGTGTTTTCTTTCATATACTCACACTGTGCAAAATCTATTGGCAAGAATTCCTTTTCTGGAACTTCCTTTCTAAGTCTATATACCATACCCTTTTCGGTTCCAACTATAAAGCTTTTTGCTGAAGAACTTTTGGCAGAAGAAACCATCTGTTCAGTAGATACAATAAAAAGCTTCTTTTTGAGTTCTTTGTCTTTTTTTGTCATCTCGTAAAGCTTGAAACTGCAACTACACTCAGGGTGAATTAACAGATCGCTTTCTTTATACTTGTCTATCAAAGACAAGATATAGTCCAAGCTTATTTTTTCGTGTACGTGGCAGTATGCTTTTTCTTGCTCGTACACTTCTATGATATTTGGATCTACGTCAGTCCCTTCTTCCTTTAAGGAATCTATTGCCCTTGCCTTCATTACTTTGCCCAGATTTTTGTCTGGAAGTATTAATACCTTCTTGCCCTTAAATTTTTTAATGGCATTTATTATTACCTTGTCTGCATTTCGAGATGTGCAAATATAATCGCTTAATGACTTTGTGTATATGTCGCTATTGACGTAGCTTATTACAACGCCGTCATATTTTTCTTTCCAGTTTTTTATGTAGGTCGTATCTATTGAATCTACAAGCGAACAGCCAAGGTTTTCTGGCTTATCTGGAACAAAAAGTCTCTTTTCATTTCCAACTATAATTTTACTGGTTGATCCCATAAAAAAGACGCCCTGAAAATCAACTCTCTTACACTTTTTTTCTTTGACAAATAGGCTCAAGCCCAAAGAGTCCCCTATATTATCAGAGATTTCATGAAATTCTGGGTAAAGATAGTTGTGAGAAAGTATCAAAGAATCCTTTTTTTGTTTTAGATCTTTTATTTCAAAATAAATATTTGCAAGGTCTTTACACTTTTCATGGGTATATCTACCAGGATAGAGATCCTCAGCATATCTATTGAACAGATCGTAGAACTTTTTAGCTAAAGAGTTAGCTGAAATATTTTCTTGCAAAGTTGTCACCCCTTAAAATTGTTTGTTATAGCTTAAGTTTATATTTTAGATCTTATTTTTAACATATCAATTTTTTATGAGTATATCAATTTTATTTATGTATGGTCAAATATTATTGTATAAGTCCAAAATGAAATTGGCTATATAAAAATATTAATATAAATATATTTGACAGGCTAATTACATAAATATACAATATTTTTATTAAAAACATTTATTTGGTTTATGTTTTTAATTCAGGAGGTGGTGGATTATTGATTCTAATCTTGTTATATGCTCTTTAGATTTATGCAGATTTTATTGAAATTGGTTTTTTTAACTTTAACGCTGCAAAAATTAATCGCTTTTAAGAGGAGGGAGGAAACAAAATGTCAAATGAAAAGGACGAAGTAGTGAAAAGCGCTCCGCCAAAGTCAAGATGGACAGATCTATATCTAAAAGAAGACTGGTGGGCTATCTGGCTTGGTCTTTTTATTGTTCTAGCTGCCTATTTTGCTTTTGCGTCGGGTAGTTCCTTTGTAAAGGCTATTTCTATCAATCCGGGGGGTCTAAAGTGGGACAATGTAGGTCAGGTTTTTGCTCATCTTGGAGCAAATGCCCCTCAATACATTATGCAGTATGTATTTTGGTTGGTATTTTTTACTGTTTCTACAGCAATTATGGGGGTAAAGCCTTCTAAATTTATACCGTCATTTACTCTTCTTTATATCTTTTCTATTATAATTTTCGCTATTGGCGGTTGGAAATATGCACAATATTTTAACCTTGAGCCCCCTCTGGTTGCTCTTGTTTTAGGTCTTATTCTTGCTAATGTTTTTCCTATTCCTCGCTGGTTGGATGAAGGTTTCAGAGTAGAATACTATATCAAGACTGGTATAGTTCTACTTGGCGCTACATTCCCTATTATTCTTATTGTTTCTGCTGGTCCTGTTGCTATTACTCAGGCAACAATTATTTCTGTAATTACCTGTTTAACTATATTCTTTGTTGGGACTAGATACTTTAAATTAGACAAGAGATTTGCCTCAATATTAGGAATGGGAGGCGCTATATGCGGCGTTTCTGCTGCTATGGCGGGTGCCAGCGCTGTTGGTGCTAAAAAGGAACACCTTTACTCTACGGTTACTCTGGTTGTTATAGCTGCATTGATAATGATTATTGTCCTTCCATTCGCATCAAAGGCTCTGGGCTTGCCTGCTGGTGTAGCAGGTGCATGGATTGGAACTTCAGAGTTTGCTGATGCAGCTGGCTTTGCAGCTGCTGTTTCCTATGGGCACATGGTAGGTAATGAAAATGCAGCACTACATGCCTTTACTCTCATGAAGGTTATAGGTAGAGATATCTGGATAGGAATTTGGTCATTTATTTTTGCTCTTATAGCTTGTTTAAAGTGGGAAAAGGAAGAGTGTGGGGTTGCTCCTTCTCCGATGGAGATATGGTGGCGCTTCCCTAAGTTCGTTATAGGATTCTTTGTGGCATCCATTATAATGACTATAATTACTTCAGGTTATTCGGCAGCAGAATTTTCAAAGAACGTTCAACCAAACTTAATTGTTCCTATTTCTTCCCTCAGGACGTGGACCTTTATATTCTGTTTTGCAAGTATTGGTTTGACAACCAGATTTAAGGAATTGAAATCTGTCGGCTGGGCAGCTACTGCTGCATTTACAATAGGAGTTATAGTAAACGTATTTCTTGGATGGCTTATGTCCACACAGGTATTTTATGGCTTTTGGAGTGTTTTGCAATAATGAAAGTTTCAAATAATTGTGCAGGATGTGCCTTTTTTATGAACGATCCTGCGAAATTTGAAAGAACCTTCCCGGGATTTACTGTGCTTAGCTCTGCATATGGAAGTACCAGAGCAGATGCTGGTCTTTGCACTAAAAAGGACAGGATTTTTCTTCCATCAAGAAAGGCTTGTAAGGAATTTGTACCAAAATAAAAAAAACCACGGGGCAAAATAAAGTCTTGCCCCGTGTTGTTAGTTAATATTTAATTATAAAACTTATACTTGTCTAATTCGTTCTTTAATTCATCTGCTCTTTCAGCTAATTTGTTGGCTTCTTTGTCTATTTGTTCTGCCATTGTTTCGCTCTCCTGAGCAGATGCTGCCACCTCTTCGCTGGATGCTGCCATCTCTTCGCTGGTAGCTGCAATTCCCTCTACATTTGTAGAAATTTCTTTGGCAGATGCTGCCATCTCTTCACTTGATGCGCTGTTTTCTTCTGAAAGTGCTGCAAGGTTTGATACCTCTGATTCAATTTCTTGAACTTCTTTGGTAATAGTAGTAATGTTTTGAGTTGTTGTGTCTATCTTTTCAGATAGTTTTTCTATTGCGCTTAAAATGTTTTTAAACGCTTCGCTTGTCCTATCGCTCATTGAAGATCCTTTCAAAACTCCTTCTTTTGTCTCGTTCATAGAGTTTGCAGCGTTTTCTGTCTCTTTTATGGTCTGATTTATCATGTTTCCAATTTCAACTGCTGCCTTTTGTGATTCTTCAGCTAATTTCCTAACCTCGTCTGCTACCACTGCAAAGCCTCTTCCCGCATCTCCTGCCCTTGCTGCCTCAATTGCAGCGTTTAAGGCAAGTAGATTAGTCTGCTCTGCTATTCCTGATATCACGTCAACAATCTTTCCTATTTCAAGAGACCTCTCTTTGAGGCTGTTCATCACGCTTGAGAGGTTCTCTACAGAAACCACTATAGCGTTCATGGTGTTTTGTGTCTCCTGGATTATCTTTGCGCCTTCTCTTGCGTCCTTATTTACGTTGTTGGTTAGTTCATCTACTGCTTTTGCATCTGTGGCAATCTGAACAGATTTATCGGCTATTGCAGCAGTCCTTTCTGATAGATTAGATGCACTCTTTGCAAGTGACTCGGAGCCTGATGCAATAGAGTCTATTGCACTAAGAAGTTGTTGAACCTGATTTGATATCTCTTGAGCGCTCTGAGATAGGTTTGTGGCTGCATCTGCCATATTCTCGCTTGCTTTTTTGCTTTCTCCTGCTGCAAGCTTAGAGGCTTTTGACACTTCCAACATATCTTTGCTAGAGGAGTGTATTTCGCTTTGTATCTTGTTTATTCTTGAAAGTATGTCAACAAGATAACCTCTTAGCTTTTCTACAGCTTCTCTTATTCTTCCAAGTTCATCCTTGTTCATTTCAGGAAGCTTCAAGGTAAAATCCCCTGTAGAAAGATCCTCTATGCCCTTGGTAAGAGAGCTAATAGGCTTTGCTATAGATCTCTTTATGAAAGCTAAGAAAATGCCTATCAAGACGATACATACTAAAATTATTGTGCCAATTAACGACAGAAATATATTTCTAAAATAATTATCGTATTCTGCAGTGCTTATTGAAGTAGAATTCATACCTATTATATTACCGCTTGAATCCTTAATGGGCCCAAAGCGTGTAAGGTAGCTCTTGCCGCCATGTTCAGTTTTTACAATAGGACTTTCGCCATTTTTCAAGACTTCTTCTATTATCTTTTGATTTTCTTGTTTTGAACCTACCTTTACATCTTCTAAAGTAGTGGCTACCCTTTCATCTCCAAGATACCAGGTTACATCTGAACCGGTATCTTTTTTTAGCTGGTCTACGAATAGATTAGAGTCAGAAATCTTTTTCCCTACATGTACAGTTCCAATAAGCTTGCCGCTATCGTCGTAAATAGGGCTATATGCCCTTATTGCTAACTTTACCAGTTTTGTGGTTTCAAAGCCTACGCCTGACTTACCTGACAGAGCTGCTTTTGCAGGGGGTTGAGTGCTTACATCGGTTCCAACAAGATTTTGTCCAAGAGTGGTATATATAATTTTTCCAGTTTGATCGGTAACTACGCAAAAGAAATCTGGGTTTTCTTTTAGATCTAAAAATGAATTTACAAGATTTGACAGGGCATTCATGTTGTTTGACTGTATATCTGTCTTGATTCTTTGAGTGTTTGCAATGTCTTTTGTTAAGCTTTTTACAGAATTTTCAATTCCGCCTACAACTTTGTCTATTGTCGTGTCATTTTTAACTGTAAGCTCTCTCATCAAAGTTTGATTATAATTTACCATCTGAAAAGATACTACACCAATAACTAAAAGGCCGATAACCACGAATGAAAGCGTAGAAACTAAAATTAGCTTAGCCTGCAAAGACATGTTTTTGAGCATTACATAATACCCCCTAATTGTTTAAATATAATTAGCTAAAATGCTTAAGTAGTAATTATATATATTATTTTTTTTTTTTTGTCAAATTTTAGTTAATATACTATGCTTAAAATTTCTTACTCCCTGCTATTATGAATATGCTCATGCTGGTTCCAAGAAAGAACAATATTAGAAGTATAATGTTAATAAAAGATCTGCCTTTTTTCATCTTTCCTCCCACATATCTAATGATGGATTAACTTTTATATCAGAATATACCTTTGAACTTTTAAAAGTTTTATAATAAAATTAAAGTTTTTTAATTTTTGTTTAATGCTAATATAAGAAGATAATGTTTAAATATTTTTTTAAGTGAAGAGTTAAATTTTTAGTTTTAGTCCTAAGTTTAATTTGTTTCTAATCTATGCTGTATTAAAATTAATTAAATACTTATAAATTGGTGGTGTTTATGGAAAAAGAGTATAGAATCCTTGTGGTTGAAGACGAATATAATCTTGCAAGATATTTGCAGTTAGAGCTTGAACACGAAGGGTATCTAGTAGACACTGCTGATAATGGTTATGAGGCAATAGGTCTGTTTTCTGAGAAGGATTTTGACTTAGTTTTGCTGGATTTGATGATTCCAGGCATCGATGGGTTCGAAGTTTGTAAGAGAATGAAGGCGCAAAAAGACGTTGCGATAATAATTCTTACGGCAAGAGATGCAGTAAAAGATAAAGTAAAAGGGCTTGATCTAGGAGCAGACGACTATGTGACCAAGCCATTTGTGATTGAAGAATTGATAGCTAGAATAAGGGCAAGACTAAGAAAAGGCACAAAGGACTTGGAACAGATAGTAGTTGGCGATCTAGTAATATCGCCGCAGACAAGAGAGGTAAAAAGGGCAGACAAGTCAGTAAACCTTTCAAAAAAGGAGTTTGACTTGCTAAAATATCTTGCTGAAAATGTGGGCAAGGTCTTAAATAGGGATACTATCTTAAATCACGTGTGGGGTTATGACTACTATGGCAGCGAAAATGTAGTTGACGTGTATATTAGATACCTTAGAGCAAAGATTGACGATCCGTTTGAAAACAAGATTTTACATACTGTAAGAGGAGTTGGTTATGCCCTAAAAATAGATTCGAATGAAAAAGCTTAAGAATTACATTGAAAGCTCAATAGGTATAAGGCTTACACTATATTATTGCGCTATACTTCTTACAACGTTAGTTTTGTGTGGTTTTGTAGTAATATTTGGAATGAACTTTGCTCTTACAAAAGAGGCAAATTCAAAGATAAAGGTAGCAATTTCAAATATTCAAAACTCTCTTCAAAGCGAGGAAAATCCTAATCTAAACGATCCTGAATTAGTAGATCAGGCTGGTAGTTTGGAGCTCTGGATACAGATATATAAAGATAATAAACTTGTCAGTAAATCTCCAAATTTAGGGAACATCAAACTCCCATTTTACAATGGTCCTGTAAAGTCTATTCTCATTAACGGCCAGGAGGTTTTGATTTCGGGCAAGGATATTGGAAATGGTATATTTGTTGAAGTAGCGCATCCCTTAAAGAGAGAAAAACACTTTCTTGCGGTTCTGTCAGGTTTGCTGATCTTTCTCATGATGGGGGCTACTTTGTTTGCAATGACAAGCGGATACATAAGCGTAACAAATACTCTTAGACCTCTTGCCATACTTACCAAAAAGGTTAAGGAGATAAATACTGGTAAATTGGATGAGAGAATTCCTCTATCGGGTCCAAAAGATGAGCTATATTTGCTGGCTCAAGCTTTCAACGAGATGCTTGAAAGGCTGGAAAAGGGTTTTAAAAGCCAGCAGGAATTTGTTGCTGCAGCTTCCCATGATTTAAGAACTCCTCTTTCTGTAATAAAAAGTTATAACGACCTTCTAAAAAGATGGGGGAAAGATGACAAGAAGATACTCGAAGAGTCTATTCAGACTATTGCAGTAGCTACGCAAAGGATGGAGAGATTGGTAAATGATTTGTTATTTCTGGCAAGAGTAGAATCGAAGCCGAGAATAAACTTTGTAAAGGTTAACACAAAAGAGCTTATCGAAGAGATTGCAAAAGAGGCACAAGCTCTCTCGCAAACTATAACTGTTACCTTTTCGACTTGTGATCTGTACGTTAATGCCGATGAGGACTATCTCAGGAGAGCTCTTTGGGCATTGGTCGATAATGCAATAAAATACAATAAGGAAAACGGAGAGGTAAAGATACTGTCAAGAGAAGAAGGGAATTTTGCGGTAATAGACATAATTGATACTGGAATAGGAATAAAAGAAGAAGCTCTACCTAGATTATTTGAAAAGTTTTATAGGGTAGACTCCTCCAGACAAAGCTCCGGCTTTGGCTTGGGGCTTTCTCTTTCTAAGGAGATAATCCAACTACACGGTGGAGATATAAAAGTAAAGAGCAAATACAAGGAAGGAAGTACCTTCTCAGTGTATTTGCCTCTTTATCCACCTGCTATCAAGGGGAAAAACGCTATTCTTTGACCCTCTTTGACTATATATTCTCTATCTTTTAGAGATCTGTCTACAAATATATTTGCGACTTCGTCTTCTGGCAGATCGAGAAATTTTATTATATCGTTTATTTTTGACCCATCTGGTACTTCCAAATCAAACTCGCTCGCGCCCTCTGGAGCATGAGCGCGAGCTTTAAGACCTGCATAAAGAGCAACTGTTATCTTTGGCATTACTTCCAGATAGAATCTAATTCAGAATCAGCCATATCCCAAACCATATTGTGTGGAGGAACAGGCTCAAGTTTCATAAATTCAGGTGGCCTATCGTCGTTGGCAGTAAAACCTGCAGCTAGGTTAAACTGATGCTCGGTTTTTAAGATATTTAAACCTATTTCATAGGCATCGCTAGTAGTCCAGTTGGCTCCAGTGACTGCGTTGCATGCTTCTACCATTCCCTCAAAGCCGCTTGGGATATCAAGTATGGCAAAGGCTGTAAACACGCAGCAACCAGTCGAGTCAATAAAGCAAGTGGTTGCCTGGAAGTCTTTTGACAATTTCACCTTGCCTTCGTTTGTATGAGGGTCAAACTTTCCACCAACCCCGAGTATTTCTGGGGCAATTGAATATCCTGCTGTATGATCTGCACCCATTGGTGTGGTGATATATGTTACGCCTATACCCTTGATAACTCTTGGTTCATAAGCTGGCATGCCCTGATTTTTTACAGCGGGCACTCTTCTGACGCCGAAGACCTTTCCTACTGTGCTGCATCCAGAACCTATGATCTTTCCAAGTGGGTTTCCTTTCCTTACTTCTTCAAGTAAAGCTATTGCTCCTTTTGCGTCTCCAAAGGGAAGCAGACCCCCTTCCATTGCTACTGCAACAGCATCACCGAATTCTATTGTGTCAAGCCCAATGTCGTTACACATAGTGTTCATCTGTGCTATGGCATCAAGGTCATCTATTCCGCAGTTTGCACCAATTGCCCATAAAGTTTCATATTCAACTGAAGTATGAGACTTTCCTTGTGCGTCTGGATATACCACACTGCAACCTATTACACAGCCAGGATGGCACCTGTGACCCATCATGCCAGCTTGTGGATTTTTGGCTGCTGCTTCTGCCATAGCTTCGCCAGATATCTTTTTTGCGCCTTCAAACGTTCCACTAGAGAAATTTCTAGTAGGAAGTGCTCCTGCCTCGTTTAATATGTTTACTAGTACAGCGGTACCATAAGTATTTAGTGCGCCCTTTGGTTTGGTTACTGCGTGCTCTTGAAGAGCTGCAAGAAGTTTTTTCCTACCGGTTTCAAATAGTTCGTTATTTAAGATTGTAGCCTGTCCAGTTACGGCTTCTACTACAATTGCCTTCAAGCCCTTTGATGCAAATGCGGCTCCTACTCCGCCTCTTCCCGCATATCTGGCCGGTCTGTTTTCAACATCGTTGAAGGCCACACCAGTTCCAGCTAAAAGGTGTTCTGCTGCTGGGCCTACACATGCTATTCCCACATCTTTGCCATATTTTGCTGCTAATTTTTCGTTAAGTTCGTAAAGCCCCATAAACTTGTACTCATCTGCACCAATTAGCTCTACTTTTTCCTTGCTGATGTTCAATAAATACCTAGATTCTTTATTCTTCGGTTGTCCTTCGACGATAATAGCGCTGTAACCCATTCTTTTGAGATACTGGCCAAATTTTGCTCCTGCATTTGCTTCTTTTATGCCACCTGTTAAAGGAGATTTTGTGCCAACAGAAATTCTTCCTGAGGACGGAGCTGTGGTACCACTCAGGATACCAGGCGCAATTACCACCTTGTTCAAAGGACCTAGAGGGTGGCACGTAGCTGGCACTTCATCCGCTATTATGGAGGATGTTAGCCATCTGCCTCCCATTTGTTCGTATTTCTTTGGTACATCCTCGACCTTTACAGAAAGGTCTGACATGTTAACGCGAATCCACTTCATCAAAAACCCCCCTTTAGGGATAAATTTTTTTAGATATTAAATATATTATAACATTTTTAAAAACAAATAAGTTGAACTATTTGGGAAAATTTTGTTAATTTGATCATGTTTTCTCTATATATAACAAAGATTCATGCGCCCACTTTATGCTTTCATAAATTATTATTTCGATTTTGTTAGGATTTATTCCTAACTTTTCTGAAATCTTTTTCATCTCCATCCAATTAGCATTTTCTATTGAGAGCCTTAGATTAAATAAATCTGTGAATATTCCGTTTCCAAGAAGTGAAGCCTTAACGTCATCCGTAACGGGCACTTCTTTTATAAACTCTTCCATAGATATATCTGTCATTGCAGGCGCAAGAGAAAATAGGCCAACCAGAAAGGCTTCCTGAGATCTCTCGTAAAGCCCTACATAGTTGGATATCAATTCCATAAATCTTGCTCTTTCTGATGCTCTATAAACTATCTCTTCAGGTTTGCCTTCGTTTAGCTTCCCAAGAATTACTAAGGTCAGCCATCTAACAAACTCCTGCTGACCCAATATTACAAGAGCTTGTCTTATAGAAGTTATTGTAGTTTTAAAACTAAAAAAGGCAGAATTAATAAACTTTAAGAGTTTTATTGTTAAATATGGATCTTTTTTTATCTTTTCTTCAATCTTTGAAAAATCAAAGTCCTTTTGTCTTACATCTTGAAGAATACTCAAAATAATTGCTTTTTGAGGAGATAATTCTTTCCTTGCTATTATTTCGGGTTGAATAAAGAAGTCGCCTTCAAAAAGTTCATATCCGGAAGTTACAGCTTTATTAAATATAGGCTTTTCATTTACTTCAACGAGAAGTTTTCCGCCATTAAAGATGCTAGGTATTTTAGTCCAATCGCCTTGAAAGCTTGAGACAGAGATTTTTACGTAATCAAAGTTTTTAACTTCTTCAAGGTTTGAGAGATCTGAAACATTTGCGCAAAGCATTATTCCCTGATTTTTTAACTTTTTAAATATTTCTTTATTTGATATTTGAGAGGGATTAACTATAAAAATTGCCTTTTTGGGCGGGATCATGTCTCTTAGGTTATCGAATTCGAATATTTCAGGTGGAACGTTTAAGAACAAATATTTTTCTTTGCTTAATACGTTTAAGCCAATTGTATTAAGACATTCTTCAAGGCAAGACATAAATGAACCTTCGTAAAAGCCTTTTATTTCGTAACCAAAAAGCTCAAGATTCTTTTTAAATATCGGGATCCTGGTTATAAACGACATTTTGCCCCCTAGGGTTTTTTATTAATTTTAATTATTATTATAATACGACAGTTGGAATTTTTAGGTGAAATATATTTTGATTTTGTTTATTTCTATATAACAAAATACCATTAAGATAGGTCGTGGTCAAAGAGGAGATGGCTTGTAAGTTATTTGTAATGATTTTGCCGATATCGTTTTGAGATTCTGGGATAATCTTTTCAAAAGAAATTGCGTTGTCAAAGAATTCTATATTGACAAAATCATTACTTCTTGTTAATAGAACCCTAATTTTGAAATTTCTCTCTTTCTTATGTTTTGACTCTTCAAGCATATTTTTAGTAATTATAGAATATATCGAAAGCACAACGTCTCTGAAGATTTCTTTATCCTTGGGGTATGTTTTGACTTCGTCGTTTATAGAGAACTCAAAATTTATATTATTGCTTTCCCAAATCGGCTTGTACATGTCGCTACAACTACTAAGAATACCTATTACATCATTATTCTCTTTAAGCTTTGTTGACTTTAAGCTCTTAAATTTGGATATGTTTAAATTTATTAGCTCAAAATAAGCACTACACTCTTTAAATACCTTTGACAGATCGCTTTCTAAAAGGTTTTTTTCTCTCAAAGTATTTTGAATTTTATTTATTTTCTGATAAATATTTTTTAGGTTTGACTCTACGTTTTCGCATATAAAATCTGTAGAAAACTTTAGCGCCTCATAACCAGTACGAATTAGCTGAGTTCTTTCCAAATTTAGTTTTTTTTCGCATTCAAGATTTATTATAGATTCTAAACTCTCTTTAAACCTTATATTTTCTCTCTCCCTTTCAAGAAGCTTTCTCATAAAAATGTTTTTCTCAGTTTGATCTTCTAATATACATAGGATAAAATCATTTTTTCCAGATCTGTGGAAGGAGCAGTTCATTGAAATGTCTTTTATTCTAGAATTTTTGCATCTCAAATGGACGCTGTAAGTGCCCGAACCTTTGGAATAGAGTTCCTTTGAAATAATAGTTAATTTCTGACTTTCTACAGGGAAAAGCTCAAAAAGGCTTTTATCCTTTAAATCCTGATCACTAAAGCCAGTTAACTTTAGAAATGAATTGTTAAAGTCAAGTATTTTTAGATTGTCAGGGTTAAAAGTAAAAATTATAGAAGCATTTTTCTCAATAAGATCTGAATATAAATTCTTGTACTCTTCTTCAAAACAAGATTCATCTTCTAGTTGTAGAGTAACTCCAGATAGATAGGTTAAACCGTACTTTTTTGTGGATTTTGCTTTAGCTAAGCTAACCAACTCTATTTTCCCATTAGGAGTTTCAATGTTGTATCTCGTTTCTTTTATCCCATCACTTTTAAAGGAATTTATAAAAGCAATAAGGGTTTTGTATATAGAATTGTCCATAACCCTTTCAAGGGATTCAAGGGTATCAAGTTTAGCACTTTTATCGATTGAGTGTAGTTTTTTCCATTTGGTAGAGGCGTGAAATCTTTTTGATTTGTAATTATAGCTAAAAAACGCACAGGGCGTTTTTGATGATACCAGTTCCATACTTTGTTCATGGCTTATGATATGTTCCTTTTTCGAAAGAAGTTCGCTTATATCAGAAATTACCGCAAAAATTCCAAAAACCGAAGAGTCCCCCAACTTGAGATAATTCCACCTTACCCAAAGATTTATTATTTCTCCATCTGATCTTAAACCCCTCATAGGTATTGAATGAGGTCTTTTGCTCTTTTCAACAATTTCTTTAAAGATCTCTTTGGCTCTTGGCCTATCCTCTTCTGGTAGCAGTTCATACCAATATTTGCCAATAAGGGTGTGTGCTTCATAACCAAACACGTTTTTGTGTGATTCGTTGCAGAAGAAAAGTTTTCCTTCTAAATCTATTACTTCTACACAGTTTGGTGAAAGGTTCAGAAGATGAAGATACCACTCGCCGTCTTGCTCGATAAGCTTTAGCATATTGCGCTTCATAGCATTAGAATCAAATTGTTCCAGTTTTTTACCTCTTCCTTTAAATTTAATCAAAATGCAAGCACTATTATACTATATATTTTTGCTAATTATGTTAATCTTTAATGAAGTTTAAAAAATAAGTGGGATAAAACTTTTTTTAAAGTTGTAGCATATGGTAAAGTTTTTTAAATTGGCTGCGAAAGACTAAAATAATTAGTTGATTTTGTCGATCTAATCTTATAGTATTGTATTAAGTAATTTTGTTTTAGAAAAGAGGTGAGATTTTGGTTAGAGGAATAGAGGCAGCGGCTAAAGGGATGATTACACTTTCTGACAAACTTGACAGCGTGACAAACAATCTTGCAAACATTTCTACCCCAGGATTTAAGCGCATAATCCAAAACGTTTCAGAAAGTGAGAATTATCCTGTAAATAGAGTTTTTTTACAAAGTGATGGAGGTAGGGCTCCGTTTATGGGATATCTTGGCAACGGTTCTGAGATTTCTACACAGGCTGTGGATCTGTCTGCTGGAGGGCTTGAGCACACTTCTAGTAAATTTGATGTTGCTATTACTCTTAACAATAACGCATTCTTTCAGGTGCAAACCCCTAATGGCATTAGATACACAAGGGATGGAAATTTTACGCTAAATAACAATGATGAGTTGGTTACACAAGATGGATATCCTGTTCTTTCAAGTGCAAATGCTCCTATTACTATTGATGGCCAAAATGTCGTCATATCTTCTGACGGTTCTATTCAAGTAGATGGCCAACAAACTGATACTCTTGGGATAGTATCTCTTGACAATCCATCTTTAATAGTGCCTCAGGGTTCTAATCTTTACAACTACAACGGACAGGTTGTTAATGCCTCCAACTTCAAGGTGCTCCAGGGATATCTTGAAAGTTCTAATGTAAATACCGTTAGAGAGATGGTAGATATGATAGCCTTGGAAAGAGCCTATGAGAGTGGACAAAAGGCAATTGTTACCGAAGATAATGAAACAGGTCAAATGTTAAGCCAATTTAGAATTTAAAAGTATATTTTGGGCTGGACCGCTTGTCGGGGGCCCTTAAAATGGGAGGTTTGAATAAGAGCTCTTTGGACGGCAGCGTCTGGTATGATAAGCCAGACTACTAATGTTGACGTTATTACTAATAATCTAGCCAACGTTAATACTACAGGGTTTAAAACAGCAAGAGCTGAATTTGAAGACTTAATGTATCAGGAAGTCAGACCAGCTGGGGCAACTAGTGCATCGGGCAATATGCTTCCTACAGGTTTGGAAATAGGCTTGGGTTCAAGGCCTGTAGCTACTGTCAGGATTTTTACAGAGGGTCCACTTCAACAGACTGGGAATCAATTGGACCTTGCAATTCAAGGGGATGGCTTCTTTCAGGTAACGCTTCCTGATGGCTCTACTGCTTACACAAGAGCGGGTAATTTCTCACTGGATTCTGCAGGCGAAATAGTGACCCCCGAAGGCTATCTACTTCAGCCTTCAATTGTAGTTCCGACGAATGCTGTCTCAATAAGCGTTGGCAAAGATGGATCTGTTTCTGCTAAGATGCAGGACGGAACTGTACAAGACTTAGGCACAATTCAACTTGCAAGGTTTATTAATCCATCTGGACTTACTTCTCTTGGATCCAACTTATATCAGAGTACACCTGCTTCGGGCGACGCTATTCTTGGTACACCTGGTACTCAGGGCATTGGTTGGGTAGAGCAAGGAATGTTGGAAATGAGCAATGTTCAGGTCGTAGAGGAGATGGTAAATCTTATAACTGCAGAAAGAGCATATGAATCTTGCGCAAAAGGGATGACAGTTTGCGATCAGATGTTGAGCGACGCAAACAATGTCAAGCAACTCCCATAATTTAAATAATTATGTTTAAGTTCTTGATAAGATTTTTAATAATTTCTCTAATCTTTATATCGTTGAATTTATGGTGCGTAGCTTTAGCAAATAATCCTGACTCTCTGGTTCTTTCTGCTGTAAAGGATTCTCTTACGTTTCAACCTTCAAAAATTGCTATTGAACCAATTTATGCTCTTCCAGATCTGGACTACACAAAGGCAATGAGTATGGGAGCCATTCATTCTGGAGTTAACAAATTTGTAATATTTTACAATCAAGAGGGCGTGCAAAGATTTATTGAAGCAGATTATCTAGTTAGAATATGGTTAAACGTATATGTTGCTAAAGTTCCACTAAAAGCTGGTAGTGTAATAAACGTAAACGATAATGTCGTGAAAGATGAAAGAGAACTTTCAACCCTACCTAAAGATTTTGCAATAGATGATAACATAAACGGTTCAACTCTTAACGCAAACATTGCAATGGGTCAGGTAATAAGATTGGGTTTGATTTCGAAGCGAATTGATATAAGATTAGGCCAGCGGGTAATAGTAGTAGGCAAAGTTGGCAACGCAACCTTTTCCTTGCCTGCTGTAGCCCTTAGCTCTGGATCAATTGGCGATGATATAAAGGTTAGATGTATTACGAACAACAAAGTTTTTATAGGCAAAATAATATCCTCAAGCGAGGTTCAAACGGGTGGTTAAGATGAAAAAAATTTTGTTAGCTTTATTTTTGTTTATTTGTATGGGCTATGTATCGTATGCGTCTGATGTATTTAAGTCAGATCCATCGTATGTAAATCTTTATTCAGATGTAAAGGCACATTCAGTAGGGGATACGGTAATGGTTCTTCTTTCAGAAAATCTTAATTCTTCAACTTCAACTTCAACCAAAAAACAGGGAAGTTATTCGAATTCAAATAGCGCTACCCAAGTTCCTTTTGTAAAAAACCCTCTAAAGACAAATATGTCTGCTTCTGGAAGCGGTCAGTATTCCGATCAGGGTTCTAATGGAAGATCAGCAACTATTACTGGAGATATAGAAGCAAGAATTGTTGAAGTTTTACCAAGCGGTCTCTTAAGAATTGAAGGGCAAAAGAACATTCAAGTTAACAAAGAAAAACAAAGCATAATTATAAGTGGCCTTATAAGGCCTGAGGACATTAGTAATAACAATACCATCTATTCATATCAGATATCCGATGCACAAATTACAATTAAGGGCACATCTCCAACAGGTGCGAAGGGAATTTTAGGAGCTATTGGGAATTTTTTTGGAAATGTAATAGGAATAGTCTTTCCATAGGGTGATCTTATGAAAAATTTTTTAATATCAATGGTACTAATATGTTTATATCTCCTAATTTTTAGTGTGCCATCTTCAGATGCCGAGACTAGAATAAAGGATATTTGCTATACGGATGGTACAAATTCGTTTCAGCTTGTAGGATACGGTCTGGTTGTAGGATTAAATGGAACGGGGGACTCTGATAAAATTCAATCTACAATTAACTCCTATGCAAATATGTTGAAAAGATTTGGAGTTAATTTTGATTATTCTCAATTAAAAGCTAAAAACGTGGCTGCAGTAATGGTTACTGCAAGCGTTTCAACTCAGAGCATTGCGGGTGAAAGAGCTGACGCAGTAGTATCAAGTATGGGAGACGCAACCTCTATAGCAGGTGGAACTCTCTTGATGACTCCTATGTTTGGACCTGATGGAATTCAATATGGTTTTGCACAGGGTCCAATATCGGTGGGAGGAGCGTATTCAATTGGAGGCGGGGGAACCAGAACAGTAAAGAACTTCCCAACGGTAGCAAATTTGAATAATGGTTTGGTTCTGATTAAGAGCATTCCCGCACTGTTTCAACCAACAAATGAGGTTAGATTTTTCCTTAGAAAGGCAGATTATACTACCGCTGAAAGGATTGCAAAGGCTATAAACTCTTCATATGGTGATATTGCAAAGGCCGTTGATGCAAAAACTGTGGAAGTATCTATTCCAAGTGAATTTACAAATAACAGCGTGGCTTTTATATCGAGTATAGAACAGCTTCCAATAAATCCTGATAATAAGGCAACAGTAGTGGTTAACGAAAGAACCGGAACAGTAGTTATTGGTGCTAACGTCACCCTAAAGAGTGCAGTTATTGCTCATGGAAACTTAACGGTTCAGATAAAGACTACGCCAACTGTTTCTCAGCCAAATCCGCTCTCTGGAGGAGTTACAACAACTGCTCCTAACACACAAGTTACTGCTACAGAATCCGCAGGTTCACTGGTTCTCGTAAACGGAACAGTTGACGATCTAGTAAAGGCCCTAAACAGCATTGGGGCGACGCCAAGAGATATAATAGCTATACTCCAAGCTCTTAAGGAAGCAGGATCTTTGGAAGCGGACTTGATCGTAATGTAGTAAATGTGAGATAAAATTTTTAGGTAGGTGATATGTGTTGAATAATATAGATAGCTTTAATATAAATAGTTCATCAAAGATGGTTTTAAAGCCTTTAGAGTCAAATGATAGAGTCAGCGTTAAAAATTCAAAGGACTCCCAAAAATTGCAACAAGTAGCAGAAGGATTTGAATCCCTTTTTATATATCAGCTTCTTGAGGAGATGAAAAGAACTATCCCAGGTGAAAATGAATGGAAACCAGATAAGAGTATAGAATATGACATGTTGCTTCAAAATATTGCTGATACCGTAAGTAAAGGCGGTGGAATAGGTATAGCTAACTATATAAAAGATAAACTTGTTGGAGGTGATGAGGGTGCCGTTGATAAACTGCGCGCGATGCAATCGACTGTTCAACTCTCTGGGTTACGACCTTTGCCCTGAGCATGTAAAAGAAGAAGATGAAATGCTAAGAAAGGTTAACGAATATCTCAGAAAACACCCCAATTCCAGCCCGAATGAAGTTTCAGAGGGAGCTCAGGTTGATGAGTTTTGGATCCTTCGATTTATAAAACAGGGGAGAATAAAAACTGTTTCACCTTCTGGTGAAGTGGACAAGGAAGCTTTGTTAAGACAAAAACTCGGCAAAGACCTTGAAAAGGTAGCTCAAGAGTTGAAGAAAGAAACTGAGAGAAAAAAAGGGTTTCATATTGATGAAGGGCTTAAAAAATAAAGTTCCTCCTGTCGATAAATACTTATAGCAGAATCGAGGAGGTAATGTGAAGTGAAAATATATGGAATCTTTCCATCGGGATCATCTACTCCGATTACAAAATCTGGAAAATCAGATAAGACTCAATCGTTTAGCGATAATCTGGCTCAAAGCGTTAGTGTAGTAGACTTACAGAAAAAGGCTCTCGACGTTTTGCCCCTTACCAAAAGTAGTGATGAACTGGAATCCATAGCTTCAAGACTCAATTCTAGTGGAGTGAAATCAAGCCTTGAACTATCTAAAGCTATAAATTCTTATTTGGGTAACTTGAAGCAATGAAGCTTTTAGATGATGCAGTTGACATCTTAGAACAAGAGAAAGATATCTTGATCGCTGATGACGTAAAGGGTCTTGTTGAAATTACTCAAAAAAAGGAAAAAGTTTTTAAGCTTTTAGAAAATGCGTTAAAAAATAGGAGATTTTTGCCATCTGAGAAAAAAGAAGTCCTTTCTCGTTTAGAGGAAATCAAAAAACTAAACGAAAGAAATATGCACCTTTTAAGCGTTGCAAAAGCTTTAAACGAATATACTTTGAAAATTTGTGGGATTCCAATGCTTGAGGGTAAGCCTATTCAAAACTTTTCTTTTGAGGCAAAGATATAATGAGTACAATTTCGTCGTTTTTAGGTCTTCAAATTGCACAAAGTGCCCTTGCTTCCAATCAACTTGCAATGGACGTTACTGGGCATAACGTTGCAAACGCAAATACTGCTAGTTATTCTCGCCAGTCGCCAGTGTTTGTTCAAAATACTCCCTTAAGCTATCCCACATCGGGGGAAGTTGGCACTGGAGTTAACATATCTACTATAAAAAGATATAGGGATAGTTTTATAGACGCACAGCTTAGAAATGCAAGCAGTTTGCAATCATATTATGACACTTCATCTACCTTGCTTCAACAAGTTCAAACTGCGCTTGCAGAGCCAAGTAATATCGGTCTTCAAACTAGTTTGCAAAACTTTTTTAGTGCCTTTCAATCACTTGCAAACAATCCGTCCGATTTGTCTACCAGACAGCTAGTTATATCTGATTCACAGAACCTTATCTTTTCTTATCAAAGTCTTTACAACGGTCTGATAGATTTGAGAAATCAGCTCAGCAGTAGCCTTTCTACTCTTGCTACAAACGTTAATACAATTGCACAAAATATCTATACCTTAAATAAGCAAATTGCAGTGGTTAATGCAAGTGGTCAACAACCAAACGACTTATTGGATCAAAGAGACAATTTGGTTGATCAGCTTGCTAAGTTGGTGAACGTTAGTTATACTACCGATCAGTCGGGAAATTTGTTGGTCTCTATTGGAGGACATTCTTTGGTTTCTACTGCGGGTTACGACTCGCTTACTGTTATTCCTGATACATCAAATCCATCAGACCCAAACGATCCCACATCTCAACCTATGTCAAAATTAGTTTGGTCAAGCGATGGCATGAACGCTAACGTTTCTGGAGGTCAGATAGGTGCTACTTTAGACATGAGGGATATTAACCTTGTAAACTATCTTAATCAGCTTAATTCTCAGGCAACATCTCTTATGTCAGCTGTAAATTATTTGAATTCACAGGGATATCCACTCAATTCTACGTATCTAGTTAGCGATATAAGCCCAACGCTAAACTTCTTTACAGGAAATAGCATTACAACTATGGGTATAGATTCAAGAATTATAAATAATCCAGCTTTAATTGGTGCTTCTTCTACAGGTGGAAGTGGAGACGGCGAGATAGCTCAAGCTATTGCAAATTTACAAAATGAACCCATTTATGGTTTTCCTGTTAATCAGACAAGCGTTTCTGGCTCTGTCTTACCAGTTCAATATCTTAGTTCTACGGGATATAACCTCTCAAGCGCAAATATAGATGTAGGTTCTAGCGGGATTTATAACCTGGATTTTTCTAACGCAACTACGGCTCAGAGAACTCTTACTATCCAGTTGGGAGGGCTTCCTTCTCAGAGCATCATAATAGATCAAAATAATTTTGGTAGCCTTGCAAATTTAATTAGCGATATAAATTCTAAAATAATGGCTAATAGCGCTCTGACATCGCCCCCTCATGCAATAGAGGACTCGCCTTCGACTTTGAATCTTGCTTTGGGATCAGCAACTCAGGCGCAAAGGACACTAACTGTAAATGGCGTTAATATAACTGCTGATGCTGCTAATTACAACTCAGTTAATGATTTAATTAACGATATAAATACCCAGATAGCCGCATCTTCTCTTTCTGGCCATGTCCAGGCTTACAATGATGGTGGTCTTTTGGGGTTTAAGGTTATAGATTCTTCGACCTCATCTCTTTCTGTTTCGGGTGATACAAGCGGTCTATTGGGATTTAGCTCTGTTGGAGTCCAAAATGCAAATTCTACGCCACTTATACAGGCATATCAGGATGGCAATCTTTTAGCATTTAAATTGGTAGATAATTATCAAGGCTCTACTCCAATACAGGATGCTAATTTTAAGGGTTCATCCTTCATTGCTTCTGGGCTTCAAGCACTAGCTTTTCCTACTGCTATAGGAAGCGCTCTAACTTTTCCTCTTAACATAGCTACAACAAGCAATGCAACGCTTAACTTTACGCTTAACAATGCTTCAAGTCCTACGACCATTAGCATACCCACTGGGACTTATACTAACATAAATAGCCTTGTGAGTGCCTGGAACACTGCTCTTGGCTCATCATCACTGAAGGGACAGGTTTATGCAGAAAGCATTAATGGAAACCTTGCTTTCTATACTCCAAATCTTGGCATTTCATCCCTAACGGTTACTGGAGATGGTACTCAAGGTTTTGACTCTACAGGCATTACTAATTCTGCTCAAGCTGATAGCAATCTATATAATTTTGCGATGTACGGAGCTACCGCAAACGGCGTAGATCCAAGATCAAGAACTTTGACGGTGATGTTAACAAATAATCTGACAGGGCAGGTAACTACAAGTAACATTTATTTGCCTTCGGGCAATTATTCTAATGCCAGTGCTATTGCAAGTAAATTAAATTCTATTTATGGCTCGAGCGGTATGCCATTGTATGGCATTACGGTTGGGACAGACGGGGAATCTTTAACTTTTGTTACATCTAATCCCAATCAATCGATAAGAGTCCTTGGTGAGTATTCATCTGCGCTGGGTTTCAAAAATTATGACGGTTCTTTTACGGTAGCAAATGCATATATTAGTATGACAAGTAATATTGGTACTCAAGGACAGCAAGCAACTACAAATTATACAAACCAAAGTAACGTTGTTACCCTTTTGCAAAATCAACAACAAAGTGTGCAGGGCGTGAGTATGGATGAAGAGATGACCAATCTTATCCAATACCAAACAGCTTACTCAGCTAGCGCAAGGGTTATAAATGCAATTAATTCTATGTTGGATAAACTTATAAACTCAACAGGTTAGAATTGGAGGATAGAATATGTCTAGAGTAACTATGAATATGATGATCAATCAGTTTAATTCTGATTTAAATAACCAGTTGATTTCTATTGCAAAAGATTCTTATGAACTTTCTTCTGGGAATGCAATTCAGCTTCCTCAGGACAATCCCGTTTCCAATAACTACATTATGAGCTTTAAAGAAAAGATTAATGGAATAAATAACTACCAGAACAACATTACTGCAGGTCAATCTATTTTGAACTCAACTGATTCTGCCCTTACTTCTATTTCTACAATTCTTAATAATGCTAATACTATTGCTCTTCAGGGTGCAAACGTAACCAATCAAGATTCTCTGGCTTCTTTGGAAAAAAGCGTGGAAGCGTTAAAGCAGTCACTTCTTTCTGTGGCTAATACATCTGTTGGGAATACATATATATTTGCAGGTTCTAAAAGTTCTAGCGCTCCTTTTTCTCTGGATTCGAATGGCAACGTCGTTTATTTAGGCGATTCAGCTTCTATAAATTATTCTGTAGAACCTGGCGCAACTACTACAGTAAATATTGATGGCACTCAATTGCTCCCTATTTTTAAAGCCCTTGATAACCTTCAATTGGCGCTTAAGTCGGGAAATCAAGTAACCATATCAAATACTGTTTCTGACATACAAAATGCTATTAAAACAGTAAACGATCTTCAATCAATTGTGGGTTCTAGACAAAATATGATGCAGTATTTGTCTAATTATTATTCTAACGCCCTTACAAACTACAACTCCATTCTTGCTAATTATCAGGATGTAGATTTTCCAACTGTAGTTACGGATTATGCTACACGACAAACTGCATATCAGGCAGCATTAAAAGTTGGAGCCCAAATACTGCCTCAATCGCTTGTAAATTACTTACAGTAATTTTTTAAAAATTTATCGCTAAAAGAGGATATAATGCAAAAAAAAGATGAGATTAATAATGAGACAGGAATTATAAAATTCCCACGGGGGGTATACGGTTTTGAAGGGGAAAAGAATTTTAAGATATCGATCCCAGATAAGTCAATGCCTTTAGCTTATTTGCAAGAGATCTCTTCTAATTTGAGATTTATAGTTGTTGATGCTTTTAGCGTGTTTAAAGATTATGACGTTGTTATAGAAAAATATGATGCTGATGCAATAAATCTTGAAAAGGAAGAAGATGCTATAGTTCTTTGTATAGTAAATATGAAAAATCCTGTTCAGGATTCTACTGTCAACCTGCTAGCTCCGCTTGTTATCAACAAGAAGAACAAAGTTGGAATCCAAATCATAATGGATAAGTCTTCCTATTCTGTTGAAGAGCCGCTGTTTTTAGCGACAAAGAGCAGTAGTTAATTTAAACTGATTAAATTAACTTTTTTGTGTATAATATTTACAAGAGTTATATCCTGTTAAAGGGAGTGATTTTTGTGTTCTTAAGAACTTTGGAGATTGCAGGTTCAGGGTTGACAGCTCAAAGGCTAAAGATGGATGTGGCTGCAAATAACCTTGCAAATGCATATAGCAACGTGAAGGACAAAAACGGCCAGATATTTAAAAGGCAAATAGTAGAATTACAGGAATCTACGGGAAAAGATGGCAGTTTCCTTGGAGTAAAGGTAGCGGGTATTATAAGCGATAATTCGCCACCTAGAATGGTTTATGACCCTGGTAACCCTGAGGCAAACGCTGATGGATATGTCGAATACCCAAACGTTAATCCCATTCGTGAAATGGTATCTTTGATTAATGCTTCTCGATCTTATGAGGCAGATCTTAACGTTGTTAGCGCTACTAAATCCATGATAGGTCAAACTCTGGATGAACTGAAATGAAGCCTGTAGAACCTATTAACCCAAATATAACGCCAATTAATTTAACAGGGAAATCTGAGCCTACTTCAAACTTCAAGGATGCCTTGATGGATTTTTTGGGAAATGTAAATTCATCTCTTAAAGAAGGGGATCGTGCTGCGGAACAGCTTGCAGCAGGCAAAATCGATCTTCCCACGGCTCTTATAAAACAAGAGGACGCAGTTCTTTCTATGCAACTTTTAATGAGCGTGAGAAGCGAGCTTATAGGGGCATATCAGGATCTGTCTAGAATAATTACATAAAATTATGGATAGAGTTCGCGCGCTCTTTTTTAGCTTGCGTGATAGGTTTTTGGCGCTGTCACCAACGAGGCGCTTTTTGCTTTTATCAGGGGTATCTCTTGTCTTTATTTTATTTGTATTTGGTTCTTTGTTCCTTTTTAAGCCTCAGATGGCGCCGCTTTTTACTCATCTTTCCTCAAGTGATGGGGCAGCTATTGTAGCGAAGCTTAAAGAGCAGAAGATTCCATACGAATTAAAAGATTCTGGGACAACTATTTTGGTGCCCAAGGATAAGGTTTATGAGCTAAGGCTTTCTTTGGCTGCTCAGGGCCTTCCAGAAGGTTCTGGGGTTGGCTTTGAGATATTTGACAAGAACAACCTTTTTACTACAGATTTTACTCAAAGAGTTGATTATGTCAGGGCGCTTCAAGGCGAGCTTGCGAGAACTATTTCTCAGATAAACGGCGTAGAAGGTGCGAGAGTTCATATTGTACTGCCTAAAACTGGAGTTTTTGTTTCTCAAGACATACCTGCCTCTGCTTCAGTTATGTTAAATCTAAAACCAGGCCAGAGTATTTCTGAAAAGGAGACTGAAGCTATAGCTTTTTTAGTTTCGAGAGCCGTTGAAGGATTAAAACCGGAAAACGTAACTATTATGGATACAAGGGGAGAACTTCTTTCAGCAGATCTTAATTTTAATAAATCTGGACTTTCTCAAAGAGAGTTTGACATAAAAAGAAAATATGAGAGCGAAGTTCAGAGAAAAATACAAACAATGCTGGATACAATGCTTGGTCCTGGGAAATCTGTAGTTAGGGTTTCTGCTGAATTGAATTTGGCCTCTTCGGAGGTTAAGAAAATAACTTATTCACCTGTAGTAGGCCAAAATGGAATTGTTATATCCAGCAAAGTTACTACTGATACTTCGAAAAGTCAAAACACTACACCTCAAACACCTTCAGCAACAGTTCCTCAAGGCATACCTTCGTATCAGACTCCAGCTCCAACCTCTTCATCATCGAGCAGAAAAACAGAGGAGATTACAAATTATGACGTAAACAAGCAGGAGGAAATGATAAAGAATCCATCAGGGGATATTAAAAGGCTGACTGTTTCGGTAATTGTTGACGGAACGCCTCAAACTGTAAATCTTCAGGCACTAACTGCGGCAGTGTCTAACGCTGCGGGCATATTGCCTCAAAGAGGTGATAGCGTGGACGTCCAGGCAATGCCCTTTGACAGGACATATCAACAAAAAGAGCTTCAGGCAATGCAACAAGCACAACTGATGGATACTATAAAAAGCATTGCTATGTGGGTTGCGATAGTTATTGCTGCTATAATAGCAATTATATTTTTAAGAAGAACTATAGCTTCTTTGAAAAAGAGTCAGGAGCAAAGAGGTGCACAAATTCTTGATGCGACGGTAGGAGCTGAAGGAATTATCCATGAAAAACCTCTTACTCCTGAAGAGTTAGCAAGAAAAAAGGCAAGAGATGAGGTTGAAAGGCTTGCGAAAGAAAAACCATCAGAGGTTGCTAACCTCATAAAGACTTGGTTAAGAGAGGAATAAATGAAAGGTCAACGTTTTACGAATAGACAGAAGGCTGCTGCGCTTCTTTTGCAACTTGGCCCAAATGAGGCAGCTAACGTCTTAAAACATCTTTCTGATGAAGATGTTGAGCTTTTGACTCTTGAGATTGCAGGTCTTGGAAAGATAGATACCAGTGAAGTGGATGAAGTTTTGGAAGAGGCATTTCAGACTATGTATGCCAAAGAGATTGCTGCAAGAGGAGGGGTAAACTACGCTAAGGAACTTCTCGAAAAGGCGTTTGGTCCAGAAAAGGCTCAAGAAATTTTGACCAGACTTTCTTCTTCGCTTCAGGTAAGGCCCTTTGAGATCGCAAGAAAAGCTGATGCAAGACAGCTTTTGAACTTTCTTCAAAACGAGCATCCACAAACAATTGCACTTGTCCTTGCTCATCTAAAGCCAGAACAGGCAGGGACGATCCTAAGCGAATTACCTCCTGCTATTCAATCCGACGTATCTTTTAGATTGGCAACAATGGATAGAACTTCGCCAGATATCATACGTGAAGTTGAGAGCGTGCTTGAAAGAAAACTTTCTACTATTGTTAGTCAGGATTTTACAGAAGTTGGAGGGATTCAGACTTTGGCACAGATTCTTTCCAGATCTGGTAGGGCCGTTGAAAAATCAGTTTTAGAGGCATTAGATGAAAAGGACCCAGAATTGGCTGAAAATGTAAGAAAATTGATGTTTACTTTTGATGATATTGTAAATCTTGACGACCGTTCGATACAGGTTGTTTTAAGGGAGGTTGATTCTAAGGATCTTAGCGTTGCTCTAAAGGGTAGTTCTGAAGAGGTAAAGGAGAGAATTTTGAAAAATCTTTCACAAAGAGCTGCGCAGATGTTAAAAGAGGAGTTGGAATATATGGGGCCTGTTAGATTAAAGCAGGTAGAAGAAGCACAAAGTAAAGTTGTAGCAATAATTAGGAGACTTGAAGAAGCTGGCACGATAGTCATCTCGCGTGGCGGAGAAGATGAGATTGTCTACTAATGAAAAAATTTCTTTTTAGATTTGAGAAGATAAAAAAACTTAGAGAAATAGAAAGAGATCTCTCACTTAACGCCTTTTCAAGATCGTTAAAGAAATTTATGGACAAAGAAAATGAATATAAGTTTGTACTTAAAAAAGTTCTTAATGCGAGAAATGAATTAAACTTCGCTTTAGAAAGTGGCTTTAGTGTATATGACATAAATGTTTTATTGAACAATCTATATATATTAGAAGAACTTCTAAGAGCAAAGAGAGATGAACTGTATTCGGCTTATTTAAAAGCAAAAGAGGATAAATCTGATTTTTTACTCAAAGACATGAAAAAAAAGATTATGGAAAAAATTAAAGAACATCACCTTCGGCTATATCTAAAAGAATACTTTAAAGAAGATCAAACCAATATTGATGAGATATCAAGTAATATTAGTGAGTTAAAGCGGAAACTGAAGTAAATGAGCGCAATCTTTTCTCGAACTGAAACTGTTCTTGCAGGATTGATTATGCTAATTTTGGGAATCATGATGATTCCATTGCCCCCCACCTTAATGGACGTTCTGCTTTCTCTTAACATTTCACTTTCGATCGTTACTCTTATGGTAACGCTAAGCGTTAAGACTCCTCTTGATTTTTCTGTCTTTCCAACACTAATTTTGATAATGACAATATTTAGAATTTCTTTAGAGATAGCTGCTACCAGACTAATATTGCTGCATGCCTTTGCGGGCGAGGTGATAAATTCTTTTGGGACATTTGTGGTTGGTGGAAACTATGTGGTTGGCCTTATTATATTTTTAATTCTTATAGTTATTCAATATTTGGTTATTACAAGCGGTGCTACGCGTACGGCTGAAGTAGCAGCAAGATTTACATTGGATTCTATGCCAGGGAAACAGATGGGTATCGATGCAGATCTTAATGCTGGCCTGATAAATGAAGAACAAGCAAGGGAAAGAAGGAAAAATATCCAAAGAGAAGCGGACTTTTATGGTAGTATGGACGGTGCATCAAAGTTTGTGAGAGGGGATGCTATATCTGCGATTGTAATTATGTTTATTAACATAATAGGTGGTTTTATTATAGGTATAATACAGCATAATATGAATATCGATCAGGCGCTTAGCACTTACACGCTTCTGACTGTAGGAGAAGGACTTGTTTCTCAGATTCCGGCACTTCTCTTGTCTACTTCTACGGGAATAATAATAACAAGGGCATCAAGTAAGGATGGCTTGGGGACTGATACGTTTACTCAGTTGGTAGCTCAGCCTTCAGCTATTCTCTTTGCTGCCTTGATAATGTTAATAATGGGAATGATTCCGGGACTTCCAAAATTGCCCTTTTTCATACTTGCCCTTTTCTTTGGTTTTGTAGGGTATTACTTTATACAAAGGGCTAAAAAGGAAGAAATTATTGAGGAGGAAACTCAAGTAGAAGCGCCAGTTACCCTTCCTCCTGTAGAGATTGATCCCTCAATTCTAAGAGTTGAAACACTGGAACTTGAAATGGGTTATGCACTGGTTCAGCTAGCTGACGTAAGTAGAGGAGAGGGGATCCTTCACAGATTAGCTCTTACTAGAAGAAAGCTTTCAGAAGAGATGGGTTTCATTATCCCACCAATTAGAGTAAGGGATAATCTTCAACTTAATTCTACAAGGTATCAGATTAAAATAAGGGGTAATATTGTAGCGTTTGGAGATGCTTATCCAAATAAACTACTTGCTATGCCTCCAGCTGGTCAAGAAATTACTATAAGTGGAATAAGAGTTAAAGAGCCAGTTTTTGGGCTCAACGCAGTTTGGATAGACCTAGAACAAAAAGAAGTTGCTGAACTATCAGGTTACACTGTAGTTGACCCATCTTCGGTAATTGTAACTCATATGACGGAAGTTATAAAAGCTAATGCTGTCTTAATCTTAGGTAGGCAAGAAACTTCCGTACTTATTGAGAATTTAAAGTCTACTCATCCGGTACTTGTTGAAGAGGTAATTCCGGAACTATTGTCAATTGGAGACGTTCAGAAGATTTTGCACGCTCTATTAAGTGAGGGTATATCTATTAGAGATATGGTTACAATTTTTGAAGCTCTTGCTGATAATGCCAGACAGTTAAGAGACGTAACCTCACTTACTGAAGCTGTGAGAAAAAGGTTGGGCAAAGCTATTACTCAGATGTATGAGGATTCTCCTGGAGAAATTAGTGCAATTGTTATAGATGCCAATCTTGAAAGCGAAATTTATTCTAGTTTAGCTGAAAATAAAGTTCTTGATAATCAATTTGCTCAAACTGTTGTAAACAGTATTACCACGTCAATACAGGAAGCCTTATCTCAGGGCAAAAGGTTTGTAATTTTGACTACTTCTAGAATAAGACCTCACATTAGAGCGCTTACGCTTAGGGCGTTGCCAAGAATACCAATAATGTCTTTTGAGGAACTTGATCCTGGTGTAAAACTTAAAGTTATTGGGACAATTAGGAAATAGTGCAGTTTTTACCTATAAAATTTGAAAAGATTGTTAGCTCTGGCAGAGCTCTTGGGAGAAATTGCGGCAAAGTAGTATTCTGTTATGGAGTTTTGCCTGGTGAGGTCGCTGAGGTAAGGTTTGTAAGGGAGAAGAAAGACTACATTGAAGCAGAGCTTGTAAATATAATTGAGCCATCTAGGTTTAGAATTCTTCCGAAAGAAAATCATTATCTAAGCTGCTCACCCTGGCAGACTATAGACTATGAGTATCAAATAGAACTGAAAAAAGGCATTATTGAGGAAGGATTATTTCAAACAATTAGAAAGCAGATCAAGCTTGGCTCTTTTTATAAGGCTAAAAATATATATGGTTATAGAACAAAGATCGAATACAGATTTGAAAATACTAACTCTAATTTGAATTATGCTTTTTATAAGAGAGGGACAAAGGATCTTGTGATTCTTGAAAATGGATGCAAACTAATAGACGATAGAGTAAATTATATTGCGTACAGTCTTTTAGATTATATAACCTCTTTAGATATAGATAAAAGAGCTCTAGACAAAATTGTTTTTAGAAATAACACAAATGGTTTAGTGTTAGGGATAATTTATTTAAGCAATAAAAGTGATATATTAACAATACCTAAAATTGAAAATTTGGCTGGCCTTGTCATTGATGGTGCAAATAGTAGGCAAATATTTGGTCAGGAATTTTTAGAGCAGGATCTTTTGGGAACCAAGATTAAATATGGTTATGATTGTTTTTTTCAGAACAACATTGAACTTTTTTCTAAGGTATTAGAGATTATTAGAAACGAGATTAATAGTGCGAGAAAAATAGTAGATTTATATTCTGGAGTTGGATCTATAGGACTTAGTCTAAGAGATCTAGCAGATAAGGTAGTTTTAATAGAGTCTTTTAGAAATTCGAACCTTTATTCAATTAAGAATATAAAAGCGCTTGGTGCAAAAAATGTGGTGCCTATTTTATCTAACTCTGAAACAATTAGTAAAGATATTTTGCAAGAATCTGACGTTGTTATCCTTGATCCGCCTAGAGATGGTGCTAAGAAAATACTTTTAGATAAATTATTAAAAAACTTGCCAAAAAAGATTTGTTATCTTTCGTGTAATCCTATAACTCTTGGTAGAGATCTTTCCTTTTTATTGAAAAAGTATGATTTAAAAAAGATTTACGGTTTTGATTTCTTTCCTAATACAGTTCACGCTGAGGTTCTGGCTTTTCTCGAAAGATAAGTCATCTTCTTAAGATAAACTTTTAAATTTGACAAAGTAAGATAAATTTGGTACTATTAAAACACTTCAGGAACAATGGCGTTCCTTAAAAAAGGATGCGTTAAAGATTCTTACTCTATCTCCTCTTTTATTTTTCCTCTCATCTTTTTCCTATTTAAGAGGTATGGCAGCTTTTTCTGATTGTATTTTCAGGCTTTGTTTTAGTTTGTATCCTTTTCGTTTTTACAATTCAGATTTTACAAAAGAATTTGAAAGGGGGCTTTCAGCTTGTTTAAGTACATAATTGCAATCGTTAGACCTTACAAGTTAGATGAAATCAAAGAGGCCCTTATGGAGGCGGGATTTGTTAAGGGCATGAGCGTATCCGAGATTAGGGGCTTTGGAAGGCAGCGCGGCCATAAAGAAAGATATCGTGGTTCTGAATATGTTGTGGACTTCGTGGAGAAGATAAAGCTTGAGATTGCAGTAGAAGATGAATATTCAGATAAGGTAATCGAGATTATTAGAGAAGCTGCCAAAACTGGCGATGTTGGTGACGGCAAGATATTCGTTCTTCCGATGGAAAATGTTATCAGAATAAGAACTGCAGAAGAGGGCAAAGAGGCACTATAAAATTTAAGGAGGGAAGAATATGTTTTATGTTCCTGAAGGCTTGTCTACTATTTTTATAACTCTGATAATGTTAATTATAAGAACCTTTTCTTTGAAATCAAATCCTCTATTTAAAACGCTTCCGTCATATCTAAGATATATCTTACTTACTGGCTATTTTCTTTTTTCCCTAATTATCATTCAAAGTTTTGGTTCTGTTAGTTATGCAGATGATGCTACGACTACTCCCGAACTTAATGGCGCCGATACTGCTTGGATGATGGTTTCTACTGCACTCGTAATGCTTATGACCATGCCTGGCCTTGCTCTGTTTTACGGTGGTTTGGTAAAGAAGAGTAGTGCATTAAACACGATGTTGATGTCAGTCGGTGCTTATGCCTTGATTTCCGTAACATGGTTTGTTTTTGGATATCCACTTGCTTTTGGCAATGATGTAGGCGGCATAATTGGTCAATTTGTTAGTCCATTTTTCTATAATATTGTTGAAACAAATTCTCTTACTGGGACAATACCTACAAGCGTATTCGCAGCGTTTCAGATGACGTTTGCTGCTATTACCGTAGCTCTCATATCTGGATCTGTGATTGAGAGGATGAAATTTTCATCATGGATGTTATTTGCTCTTATCTGGTCAACTGTGGTTTATCTTCCTATTGCTCACTGGGTATGGGGCGGCGGATGGCTTATGAAGCTTGGAGCTCTTGACTTTGCGGGGGGTACGGTTGTACACATAAATGCAGGTTTAGCTGGTCTTGCGCTAGCACTACTCATTGGAAAAAGAAAGGATACGAGGCTTATGCCTCATCAACTTGGTATATCTATAATTGGTGCAGGTCTTTTATGGTTTGGTTGGTTTGGATTTAACGCTGGAAGCGCTCTTACTTCAGGACAATTAGCTGGTGCGGCATTTATCAATACAAACACTGCTACAGCAATGGCTCTTCTTACATGGATGGCATTAGATTTTATAAAAGATCACAGGGCTACAGCTCTTGGAGCTATATCTGGTGCAGTAGCTGGTTTGGTTGCAATTACGCCTGCTGCTGGATTTGTAAATATCGCAGGTGCTCTTGCTATAGGTGTTGGTGCATCAGTTCTTTCGTTCTTGGCTGTTTCATACCTAAAACCATTTTTCAAATATGATGATTCTCTTGATGTTTTTGGTGTTCACGGTATTTCTGGAATCTGGGGTGCTCTTGCAACAGGTATATTTGCTTGCCCATGGATTAACAGCGCTGGGACAGGCCTTATATTCGGCAATCCATCTCAAGTTGGTATACAGGTTCTGGCGATACTTGCAACAGGAGGCTATTGTTTCGTAATGACATTAATTATCGGCAAGCTTATAGATGTGACCATAGGTTTAAGAGTAAAGCCTGAAGATGAGATTAAGGGTCTTGATGCAAGCCTTCACGAAGAGAGCGCTTATGGTTTGTAAATTTTTTGATTTTAACTTTTAAATAAGAATTACTTTAAGTTAATCACAAAGCAAGGGTAACCTAATTATGGTTGCCTTTGCTTTGTGATTAAAAAATTTCATAGCAGAAAGGGGTATTGTTTTGAAAAGAATTTTGTTAGTTTTTTCAGTTTTGTTTATTGTTTTGGATCTATCTGTGAAGTCAGCTTTTGCTCAAAGTTTAAATACCATTAACAAGGCTGACACTTCCTGGATGATGGTTTCTACTGCACTCGTAATGCTTATGACATTTCCTGGATTAATTCTTTTTTACAGCGGACTGGTTAAGAAATTAAGCGCTCTTAACACGATGTTGATGTCTATCGTTTCATACGCGATTGTTTCTGTTATATGGTTTGTTTTTGGTTTTCCACTAGTTTTTGGCAAAGATTTTTTTGGAATAATAGGTAGTTTTACAGATGTTTTCTTCTCTCATATTACTTCAGTTTCTGGTTCAATACCCACAATACTTTTTGCAGTTTATCAGATGACATTTGCGGCTATTACTGTCTCTCTAATTTCTGGAGCCCTTGTAGAGAGAATAAAATTTAAGAGTTGGATAATTTTTACAGTTTTATGGGTTACCTTTGTCTATATTCCACTTGCCCACTGGGTATGGGGTGACGGATGGCTTGCCAAATTAGGAGTATTAGATTTTGCTGGGGGCATTGTGGTTCATATTAGCGCAGGGATCTCTGCACTTGCAATGTGCCTAATTCTTGGTAGGAGAAAAGATATGAGGATTTTACCTCATCAATTAGGCTATTCTGTTATTGGTGCAGGTCTTTTATGGTTTGGTTGGTTTGGGTTCAATGCAGGAAGCGCTCTTTCTTCGGGTCAACTTGCAGTAGATGCTTTTATAAATACAAATATTGCTGCATCTAGTGGTCTTTTGACATGGATGGCAATAGATCTCATAAAAGATAATAAGGCAACTGTTTTAGGGGCAATATCAGGTTGTATAGCTGGTCTTGGCGCAATTACACCTGACGCAGGATATGTTAATATTTCAAGCGCTCTTGTTATTGGTATAATTTCATCTTGTCTTTGCTATTTTGCGATTACGTTTATTAAACCAAAGTTCAATTATGATGATACTCTTGACGTTTTTGGAATTCATGGCATCTCTGGAATTTGGGGGAGTTTAGCACTTGGCATCTTTGCTAATCCTTTGATAAACGGAGCAAAGGGTCTCCTTTTTGGTTCAGCTACTCAGATTGTATCTCAAATAATAGGCGTGGTTGTAGCTATTATTTATTGCTTCACAATAACTTTCTTAATTGGTTTACTTATTCAAAGGTTTTTTGGCCTAAGGGTTTCAAGAGAATCTGAGATCAAGGGTCTTGACGAAAGTGAACACGAGGAATCAGCTTATGAATTCTAATAGCATTTATCTAAATTAGATAATTTTAATAACTGTGATCTATGAGTATTTTTATACTTCATAGATCACAGTCTATTTTTTATAAATCTTCTGGAGCCCTAGGAGTTCCCATAACGTGATAACCTGCATCTACATAAATAATATCGCCTGTAATATTTTTAGATCTATCTGATGCCAAAAAGGAAGCAAGATTCCCAACATCTTCAATGGTAATTGTCCTCATAAGCGGAGAATTTTGCTCATTATGTTTTAGTAATTCACTAAATCCCTTTATGCCAAAGGCTGCAAGAGTCTTAATTGGACCTGCAGAAATTGCATTTATTCTAATCTTTTTTGGACCAAGATCGTATGCCAAAAATCTTACAGACGCTTCTAGCGCAGCTTTACAGACTGCCATTATATTATAGTGAGGCACAACCTTTTCTGCACCGTAATATGTCATGGTTATGATTGATGCCTCTCTCCCCTCCATAAGAGGATAAAAGGCGTTACACATAGCAATTAGCGAATAACAGCTGGTTTCCATTGCTATCTTGAAGCCTTCTCTTGATGTTTGTAACAAGCCTTCTTCGAATTCTTCCTTTGGAGCGAATGCCACAGAGTGAACTAATATATCAATTGAGCCCCATTCATTTTTTATTGAATCATGAACTGCTTTTAGATCTTCATTTTTATTTACATCGCAAGGAAGAACAATTTTTGCTTCCAGGTTTTCGGCAAGAGGTTTGACCCTTTTCTCCATAACAGGAAGATAAGTCAAAGCAAGTTCGGCCCCTTCATCTTTAAACGCTTTAGAAATGCCCCATGCGATGCTCTTGTCATTAGCAAGGCCGAAAATAAGAGCTTTTTTACCATCTAATATGCCCACTAGATACCTCCTTATTTTTAAAAGTTATAGAATTTTATCATTATAACAAAAAACATAATTTTTAACTTCTTTAAAATCACTTATCAAAAAAGAATCTTTATCAGGATATAAACTTTCTGGCCTTGGTCCCCACAGGGCTCCAAGAAATTTTATATTGGCTTGTTTTGCAGCCATCTGATCATACTGGCTATCTCCGACCATAAATGATGCTCTTTTATCAGAGTTGGTCCTTTCCAAAACTCTTTCTATTGGTTCTGGATCTGGTTTTGGTCGATTGACATCTTCACTACATACTACTTCTTGAATAAATTCTTCAATTTTTAGATGTTTTATTCCTTCATATGTAGTACGACGCCTTCTAGATGTTACAATTGCTTGGACTACGCCCTCTTTTGAAAGCTCTTCAATGGTTTCTCTTGCTCCTGGATACGCTTTTATCTTGTATTTGAATACAGATTCGTGATATTGTCGATAATAATCTAACAGTTTGTCTATGACATCCTCTTCGAAGCCAAGCGCTATAAAGCTTTCTCTCATAGGAAGAGAAAAAACGCTTAATATCCTTTCTCTTGGAAATTCAAAGCCAAAAAAGTGTTTGAAGGTTTGTTGGTAAGATTCTATTATAAGATCGGTAGTATCAGCAATTGTTCCGTCAAAATCCCACATTATTGTATACTTCATTTGAATTACCTCCAAAATATACTTGTAAAATAGCTTTGTTTGACATTATAATGAAGCAATAATTTAATATTTTACTACATTTAAGGAGGTTGACTTGAACAGGAGGGAATTTTTGGGCATCCTGGCTTTAGGTACACTTCTTAACCTTGAATCATTTAATGATATTGCATTTGCACAAGTCAATGGTTCGTCAGAAGGGAGTGAATTGTTTGCCAATAAAGAATTCTCTTATCAAGCTCTTAGGACACTTTCAAAGACTTTTTCTTCCTGTGCGGACATAAAGGAGTGTTTTTTGGCAATCAAAAGTATTAAAGATAACGATACCAATAGTTGGTATGAAGGATGGAAAGCCCAGGGAGATAGATTGTATTCTCTTGCAGAAGAGTATTATTCCGAAGGTTTTCTTGTAAGCGCAAGAGAAGCCTATTTAAGAGCATCCAATTATCTTAGGACTTCAGGCTTTTTCCTTGGCACCAACCCAAAGGACCCAAGAATTTTCGATACTTATACGAAGAGTAGAACTTCCTTTGTAAAAGCTGCATCTCTTTTTGATCCAAAAATTGAGTCTGTAGAGATTCAATATCAGAATACTACTATTCCTTTATATTTTGTGAAAGCTTCGAATGATTCTGTTCCCAGACCAACTATAGTTATGGTAGGTGGATTTGACTCCAACGCTGAAGAGCTTGTTATGGATTGGGGATTTGGAGCTGTGAAAAGAGGGTTCAACTTTGCAACCTTTGACGGTCCTGGACAAGGAAGAGCACTTGTACTTCAGGGACTCTACTTTAGGCCTGACTTTGAAAAGGTAAGCAAACCTGTAATAAATTATATTGTTACCAGAAAGGATGTAAATCTTAAAAAGATAGCGATGTTTGGGGTGGATCTTGGGGGTTATTTTGCGCCAAGAGCCTGTGCTTTTGATAATAGAATTGCTCTATTGGTAGCTGATGGGGGAGTTTTTGATTATTATAGTTCTTTAATTTCACTTTTACCTCCTGTAGCAAAAAATCTTCTTGAAACTGATAAGGCTGCTTTCAATAAAGCTATGGCTGAAGCGCTAAAGGACAACATTACCTTTAGGTGGGCGATTCATCACGGTATGTGGGCATTTAATGCTCCTACCATTGCGGAATTTTTCTTAAAGACTAAACCATATAATTTGAAAAATATTATATCGAATATCAATTGTCCTACTCTGGTTGTAAACTCTACAAACACGTTCTTCTTTAGAGGTGAGTCTAAGAAATTCTATGATCTACTTGAGTGCCCAAGAGAGATGATCAATATGACGGCTAGCGAGGGCGCAGAAGAGGGCTCTCAAATAGGAGCTCTTGGTTTTGCTCAGGGAGTAATATTTAATTGGCTTGAATATCACTTCAATAAAATTTCTTAAATTTTATTATTATTGTATAATTCCAATATAGTTTCTATTTTAAAAATCTTTTTTAAAGGGAGAGTAATAATGATAGAAGTCGGCTTAAATGCAGAAATTGAGACGATTGTTACTGACAATGATACAGCAGCATTTTATGGTAGTGGATTGGTAAACGTGCTTTCTACACCTAGAATTGTTAGCCTTCTTGAGGGAGCTGCAGTAGAAGCTATCAAGAACAATCTGGCTTCGGGCGAGACTTCTGTGGGGACGTTGATTAATATAGAACATATTGCTCCCACACCTGTAGGGATGAAGGTTTGGGCGAGCGCAAAGCTTATAAGGGTAGATGGTAGGAGATTGATATTTGAAGTTTTAGCAAGAGATGAAGTAGAACAGGTTGCAAGGGGTACGCATGAGAGATTTATTGTTAATTTCGACAGATTTATTAAAAAAGCAGAAAAAAAGAAAAGTTTTTAAAAAACAATAATTAATCTGTTAAAAATATTTTTTCAAGAAAAAGGAGGTTTTTTGCTTAAAAGATTAATAATAAGTCTTTTTTTCTTTTTAGCTTTCTCTACTTCAATTGCTTATTCTCAGGGTTTAGCAAGCAAGAAAGTTTTGATTTTGAACTCTTATAGCCAGGATTATATTTGGACTATTGAAGAACAAGAGGGGATTTTGTCCCAGCTTAATTCTATATTCCCTTCACCTGAGATATTTATAGAAAATATGGATTCGAAAAGGTTTAATTCAAAGAGATATTTGGATGATTTTTCTAATTTTTTGATGAAAAAATACTCAGGGTTTAAATTTGATGCAATAGTTACAACAGACGATCCAGCTTTTGTATATGCTTTAGAAAGAAGAAATCAGTTTGGAAACCCTCCAATATTTTTTTGTGGTGTAAATACCTATAGCGACGATATAAAAAATTTTATTCCATATAAAGTTTATGGTGTGAAGGAAGAAGAGAATTTAGAATCTACTCTTTCTCTTATGCTAAAGCTTTTTCCAAATGCAAAAAAGATTTTGGGCGTTGCAGATGAAAGTGTAGCGTCTTATTTCAAAAAGCAATTTGACGATTTTTTTGCATCACATAACGATATATCAAACGAATATTTTGTTTCAAATAATTTAGAGAAAATAATAAATAAGATTAATTCAGAGCCGAAGGATATCCTTGTTCTGGATCTAATAGCTCATACTGTCGACAAATATGGTGATGACCTAATTGGATCTGCTCCCACACATGAACTTTATAAGAGAGTAAACGTACCAATTTTTGGAACGTTTGACTATCAATTGGGTAACGGAATAGTTGGTGGTATGATTACTAGTGGGCTTGAACAGGGCAAGATTGTGGGTAAGTTAGCATACGATTATCTTTTTGATAACGGTGCTGGTTGGGAGAACTCTAAGATTATAAATAGTTCTGAGTCAAACTATTATGCCTTTGATGAAAATTTATTGAAAAAATTCAACATAAAAAAGGAATTACTTCCTCCAAACAGCAAGATAATTAATCATCAAGAAACATTTTTTGAGAGATATTCAAAGGCAATCCTTTATTCTTCAATAGTTTCTTTAATGTTACTTCTAATAATTGCTTTGCTTGTGATTATATTAATTCAAAAAAGGCGAGAATATAAAAAGCTTTCTGAAAGCGAGAAATATTTTAGACTCCTTTTAGATAACTCAAGCGATATGATTCTGGTTGTAGATATAGACGGCGAAATACTTTTTGAAAACGACTCTTTATCTATGCTATTTTCTGACGTTAACGACATTGAAGCCAAAAACTTTTTGAACTTTTTAGAAAATGAAGAAAGAGAAAAGTTTAAATTGTTATTTGAGAAAATCTTAACTACAGAACAAGATTCTATCTTTCCTTTTAAATTCTATCTCAATACAAAGAATGGAGCAAAGGTTGCTTTTGAAGGAAAAGCAAAAAAGATTTCTGGTAGGGTAGAGGATTTTATACTGCTGACAATCTCTGAAGTTACAGAAAGAGAGAGAGTTCATAACTCTCTAAGAGAAAGAGAACAAGAATACGAGACGCTATTTAACAACATAAAAGATGTTGTATTAGTACTTGATTCAGATTTTAGAATTATAAAGTCAAATGAAGAGCTTTATAGAACTTTTGGATACAAACCTGAAGATGTAATAAGTAAAGATGTAATAAACTTTGTGTATCCTGAAGACAGAGATTATGCAAAGTCTCTAATTGAAAAAGTACTGAAAGAAAATATAAAAGGGATGTCTTTTGAAATCAGGGCTATTGATGTCAACAATCACATCAAGGTCATTGATGTTAAGACTAATACTGTATACAAAAATGATAAGAGAATATACTTTCTCGTTTGTAGAGACATAACAGAAAAGAAGCGCTCTGAAGAGGCTCTTCTTCAGAAGCAAAGAGAACTAAATATCCTCCTTGATAGTCTACCAGGTTATATTTATTACAAGAATAAAGATGGCATATATATTTTTGTTAACAATAATTTTGCTAAATTGCTGGGAAAGGACAGGAAAGAGATTATTGGCCACACTGATTACGAAATATTTGACAAAGAACAGGCAGAAAAGAATCTTGAATTAGATAGATCAGCAGTAAAGCTTGGGATGGTTCACTTTCAGGAGGAAATGCTCAGAAAACCTAATAAAGAATCTATAAGTGTTCTCACCCAAAAGGTGCCAATTTTTGATGAGAATAGAAATCTTCAGGGGCTGATAAGCTTGAGCTACGACGTTACTGAGCTAAAGAGTGCTTATAATTTGGCAAAGAATATTGAAGAAAAATACTTTGAAATAATTAGATTAATAAGTGACGTGGTATTTGAACTTGACTATTCTGGAAGATTTAGCTTTATAAGTGAAAAAATATATGATTATACAAAACTTCAGCCGAGAGATTTCCTTAACAAATTTTTTGTTGACTTTTCATCTCCTGCTGAGAAAGAGAAACTTACTCTTTTGTTTATGTCAATTTTGAAAGGAGATAAAAAGGACGCTGTTTTTGAGGTTGGTATTAAAAACGATAAGGAAGAGTACATAAACTTCGAGATGAGAATAGTTGCAAAATATGAAGGCAGGGTTTTTAGAGGCGCTCTTGGAAGCTTGAGAAAACTTTAGATTAACTCGTCGTCTTTTGGAAAAACTATCCCTTTTATTTCTTCTTCTTTTAGAAGCCCTTTTGAAATAGCATATCTTACAATATCCGATCTTCTTCTTAAATCAAGCTTGGTGGTTATTCTTTGCCTATAGGTCTGAACTGTTTTGGGGCTAATTTGAAGCGTTTGGGCTATTTCTTTGGCGCTATATCCCAAAGCCAACAGCCTTAATACCTGATCTTCTCTTGAGCTAAGGGTTTTTGAGGCGTTATCTGAAAGAAGCCCTTTTAATACTATTCTGGAATATGATGCGGGTACATACAGATCATCGCTCTCTGAGATAATTTTTAGCGCTTGGATACACTCTTCTGATACCTCACTTTTCGGAATAAAACCTGATGCGCCTTCTTTTAGGGTTTGGACTATAACAGACTCATCCTGATACATGCTTAGAACAAGAATTTTTGTGTTTTGAGAAATTTTTTTTATCGGCTCTATTATATCAAGACCGCTTCCATCAGATAAGGATAGATCTAATATTACGATATCGGGTTTAAGTTTTTTTACTAATTTCAGGGCTTCAGAAGCGCTAGGGGTTTCTCCTACAACCTCAAAATCTTCTTTTGATTGACTTATCAGAAATTTTAATCCCTCTCTTAACAGAGCGTGATCGTCAACTATTAGAACCTTCTTTTTTGAATGGGATGCTTGCATAAATCTTTGTGCCACCTTCCTTCTTTTTTTCTATGTTTAATGAACCTCCAAGACTTTCTGCTCTTTCTTTCATATCTATAAGTCCAAAACTATTGGTATATTTTTTGTCTTCATAATTTATTTCAAAACCTGAACCATTATCTTCAATTGTTAGTTCTATTCTATCATCATTTTCTTTTATAATAACGCTTACGAAACTTGCGTTAGCGTGTTTTATTACGTTATTTATAGCTTCTTGGATTATTCTAAACAATGATAATTCCAGATAATCCTGAAGTTTTGATCTAATATCAAAAATTAATTCTACATCAAGATTATTGCTTTGCTCTGCCCTTTCGAGCAGTGTTTCTATAGACCTTTTTAGGCCAACTTCTTCTAAGATGCGTGGTCTAAGATTTATTGTCAGGTTTCTTAAATCATTTGTGGCATCTTTAAAGATGTTGTATGAAATTTTTAACCTTTCTCTGAGATCTTCTGGAATTTTGTCGCTATTTATAACGTGAAAAAGGTTAATCTGCCCTGATGCTAAAGTTTGCATAACTCCATCGTGTATCTCCATAGAAATTCTTTTTCTTTCCTTTTCTAAAGAGGAAATCTCCCTTCTTAAAAGCTCCTTTCTCTTTTTCTCTTCTTCTTCCTTCTTTAGTCTTTCCTCCATCTTCAATCTCTCAATTTTGTGAATTTTTAAGTCGTTTGCCATAGAATTCATTGATTTAGCGAGTAGCTCTAGCTCATCTTTAGATCTTATATCAACTCTTGTATCAAAATCTCCAACTGAGACTCTTTTTGCAAGATAAATTAGTTTGTTTATATTTCTAACTATTGAACGGGTCAAAAAGAGAAAAAGCATTAAAGAAACTACAATAACTATAAAGCTGAAAAACAGAGATTGTAATATAAAGTTGTTGATCCTATCCTTTATCAAATTATGAGAATAACCAATGTGAATTGTTCCAAAACTACCACCTAAAAGCGGATAGTTAAGATCGTACAATGTGCCCTCTTTGGTATTAAATGTTCTTACTAATTTTTCATTCGAACTTGTAAGACTTAATAGTTCTATTGGAAAACCGTCCTCAAATGTTGATGCAAGAATTCTACCAAATGGTCTCTGGATATATATATACACAATCTCTTTGTTTTGTTGTTTTATATTTTTTAGAATTCTATTGGCTTCGATGCTGTTATTTGTGGCAATGCTGTCTATTATTGAATATTCAATATCTGAACAAGTAGTTTGCATTCTTTTGTTTAGATTTTCAAGTAGGTTCTGGGTGAGGGTATATTTCATAAACAGTAAGAGAGCAAGAGTACATATAAGAGATGGTAAAATGACAGATATAGCGATTTTAAAACTTATTTTCATTATTTTTACCTAACCATTCTGAAATTGGTTCAAAAAAGTTGCTATTTACTTCAACATACTTATCATAGCCCAATATACTAAGAACTTTTTTCCCTTCTGTGCTTTTATCCATATCCATAAAAAGTTTTTGAAATTGAAGTTTTGTTTTATAATCCATATCCTTTATGGCTATTACTGGCGGATTTGGAATCTCAATTGGGGACTCCCATATTATGTGTAATGAGTTTGAAATTTCTGGATTTTTCTCTTTTAATTGCTCATATGTATTACTGTCAATAGTAGCTGCATCAGCCAAGCCCTCTTTTAGAGCGTCTATTGATGAATTGACACTAAAGGTAAAAAAGTGTTTTGAAAAAAAATTAAGGTTAAGGCCATTTTTTCTAAGATAATTTTCCAATACGATATACCCAGCAAAGGAATATGGGTCAGTAAAAGCTATTGTCTTTCCCTTTAAGTCAGATAAATTTTTTATATTTTCTTTTTCTGCTATAATATATGATTTATAATATGTTTTATTGTTTATCATAGGTACTGCCAGCAAATCTAACTTATTTTTATCAACGTAAAAGGCGCCTGAGCCTATGATGCCAATTTGTGCATCGCCTGCAAGCATAGAATCTAGTGCTTCTGAATAGGTCTTTCTTGTAAAAAGAACAATATGTTTATTTGTTGCTTTTGAAAGATATATTATTAGGGGTTTGTAAATTAAGGTAACTTCCTCGATTGGCAAAGTAGAAGATACAACTATGCCAATTGTGTTTGGTTCATTTTCAGTGGAAACAGGAAGAGATTTTTTGGTTAGATCTAGATTTAAAGAAGAAGTAGGGAAGAAGTTAACGTTAATAATTAAAAGTGCGCCAATGACAAACAACAAGACTATAAAAAATAGCATAAAAAAGATATCTTTATAACTTAAAAATTTTTCTCTTATGGGATTTTTTTGTTTCATGATTTATTTACAGCGCTTTTTTCAGGCTCTTTATGGGGATGCAATAAACAGGAAAATCAGCTTCTGAAATAACTCTGTATGCAATGCTTCCTATAAGAACTTTTTTTACGGTATTTGGATTTTGTGTTCCTAGAACTACTAGATCATAATTTTCTTCTGTAGCATAATTAACAATGTATTGTGCAGGGTCACCAAACCCCCCTGAGTGGGTATAAATAGGATAATTTTCCTTATAAGCTATTTCTCTTGCTCTTTCAAGAATATGTTTTGAAGTTTGGAGTAAAACTTCTTTTGTGTGAACGCTTGAAAAAAGGTTTATTTCAGTAAGAAGAGGGTAGACGTGAATTGCAGTAATATCCCACTTAAACCTTTTTGCTATGCTAATAGTCCTTTTTAGCGCGTTAACTGAAGTTTCAGAACCGTCAAAGGCAAGAAGTATATTTTTGTACTTTTCTTCAAACTTGCCCTCTTTATAATTTTTTATAGTTAATACGTCACACGGAGCATCCCTAATTACGCCTACAGTTACACTTCCAACGTTTATCACTCTATTGTATCCCTTCGTGCCTATCAATATTAGATCGGGCTTTAGAAACTCTGCGAACGATACTATTGCATGATCTGGTGAACTTACCTTTTTGGGTATTTGAATTTTTTCGTTTGATTCGATGTTTGTGTAAGTTGCACTATCACCTGCAATTGTAGCAAAGAAAGCATTTATTTTATTGTTTTTCTCTTTTGATTGCTCGAAGGCGTTTAGAAGCATTGAAAATAATTCTGATTCAATCCTTTCTGATTCCAGAGACGATATTCCGAATATCTCTGTAGGTAAGTCAAATACGCTTATAAGCGTAATATATGAGTTAAAGGAGGCACTTATTTCTAGTGCCTCCTTTAGTGCGCTTTTGCTACTTAATGAACCGTCATATGCAACTAATAATTTTTTGTACATATAATTATTTTAATCGTTTATCTTAACCTGTGCAATAGCACTTGTCCTCCTGAATTCTCTTTTTCCTCTTACCATACTAAATACTATTATTATTGCACCAGCAAGAAGCGTTAGACTCATTATCATAAAGCTAGTCTGATCGAGTGCGCTCAAAGCTTGCTTTTCAAGATGAATTATGTTTAGCTCACTTAAATACTGAGGAACTGCAAGGATTCTTGACCCGGCTACCAAAAGCATTATGAAGCCCATTACAAACTTTATAAGATACGGCTTTACAAATGTTGTGGCAGCAGCTCCTATTTGTACTCCAATTAAAGATCCAGCAAGAATTATAAGAGTTAGTCTAATATCTATCATTCCGTTCATTGCCCACTTTACAGATCCAACCAGACCCATTACAAAGGCTATAACTAACTCTGTTGCTGTGCCTACAGTACTTGTAGCGCCCAATATATAAATCATTCCAGGAACTCCAATGAATCCTCCTACTGCTATAGTTGCTGCAAGAAGTCCTGTACAAAATCCTATTGGGAATGTAACCCAGAATGATATCTTTGCTCCGATCTTATCAAAATATATCATTGGCGGTATATTTATACTTTGTATTCTCTTTGCAAGTGCGGTAGACTCTTCTTTTGTGTTCTTTGACTTTGCCATATTTACGGCATCCTTAAATACGTAAGTTCCAACTATCGTTAAAACAATTATAAACATGGTACTGACATAAAGGTTTGAACCAGCGTTTCCCCAGGTCTTTAATATGGCTTCTTGAATCTGTATGCCTACCTGAACTCCAAGTATTGCTGATATCGCCATAATAAGACCTAACTTTATATCTACCTGACCATACTTCCACCTCTTGTATGCTCCAACCATTGCCTTTGGAAACTTGTGGCACATATTGCTTGCAACTGCTATTGTTCCTGGAACTCCAATGCTCATCATTCCTGGCGTTAGGACAAATGCGCCGCCAGATCCTATAAAGCCGCTAACCAATCCACCAACAAAGCCGACAAACAAAAGAAAAAGCATGTTTGTAGGGTCAAGAGTGATAAAGTTTGACAAGATCCCCATAGAATTTCCTTCCATTTTAATGCGCCTCCTTCTTTATTATTGCTTCAACGCCAATAAATGGCAACAAATAACTTGCGAAAGCTCCATGTACAAAAGAGAAATAAAATGCAAAGAGTAATGGAACTACTGAAAAAATACCACCCCTTGTAGAATAAAACAATAACTCATTTTGAAATAGGAAAATCATCAGATAAGAACTTAGTGAAAGAGTACCCCATATTATTAAGGGTATTAACTTCTTATTATTTTCCTTTTTCATTCTTCTTTCCCTCCTTAAAATTTATTTATAAATTCGTTTCTAAACTGGTTAAGAGCCGACAACAATTACGGGACAGTGAGCGTTGTTTATGACATCCGAAGCTGTGTTGCCAAGAAAGATTCTCTTTATTCCGCTTAACTTGGAGCTTTGAACTATTATTGCTTCGGGATCAAACTTTTTTGCTAATTCTTCAATCCTGTCGTGATAGGAACCAATCTTTACGATCCCTTCCACCTGGCAGTCGATCTGACCTAATTCGTTCATAAACTTTGAAATTTCGCTTTCAGCTCTTGTGACGATAATTTCTTCTGCTTCAGGGTTAAATACGCCAAGATCTTCGGATCTGTCTATAATCTTCAACAAATAGACCTTCTCGATATTATTTGTTGCTACATAATTTCTTGTTTCCTTGATTAGTTTTGCCTGATTTTGCTTTGTATCCTTAAGAACGACAAAAACATTCTTTTTTCTTGCCATCTTACTTACCACCTTTCATTACTAATTTTTATCTTTGATATTATTCTGACTTATCAATAAGTCGAAAAAAAGTCGGAATAAGTGAATTTATGGGGTCATCAAAATAAAGTATTTTGTAGTGGTTACTCGCAGTACTTTGTAATGGAATTTTATATTACTGTTTGTAAGTTTTTGGATTACAACAAACTTTAGTTAACTTATTTATAACTTTCTTTTTAATTTATAAATAAGGTTGGTTGGTATATATTTGAGTTATAATTAAATCTTATGATGTTGACTAACTTTTGGGAGGTAATTTTGAAGAGGTTAATTGGTTTTTTGATTGCAATATTTTTATTGACTGGTTCGTGTGCTAACGCTGCTAACACAGTTCAGGTTGGTGATGTTGGAGTTGCAAAAACCACCATAATGGGTTCTGAAATTTCGACCTTTAATGTTGAAATAATAGGTATAGTTAACAATCCCGGTTTATACCCTTCTTATTTAATTAAGGTTTGGGGGAAAGCTATTGATTTTACTGGTGGTATTGCTGAGGGTATGAGCGGAAGCCCAGTTTATATTAATGGAAAATTAATAGGCGCTATTTCTGCTACTTTCCAAAATGCAGATCCGCATATTGGACTTGTTACGCCAATAGAAGCCATGAGAACCCTTTGGAATTATGAAGAAAAATCCCCTGAAATAAGCAAACTAGAAAGACCAATTACTATAGATAACAAGGTTTACACTGCGGTTTCAAGCGTACCAACGAAGGAAGACGGTGTTTTGGTTGAACGACCTTGTGTTTTGTATTATGAAAAAGGTTTTTCTGGAAGAGTGCTATCTATGCTTAAAAAAGAAATGCCTTTAGTTTCAGACGTTTCATCTGAAACGTCTCACGAGTGGACTGCTCAGCCAGGAGCTTCTATTGCTGTTCAGTTTGCGAGGGGTTCAGTGGAGCTGGGGGCAGTAGGAACTCTTACTGAAATAGATGGTAATAAGATTTTGGCTTTTGGTCATCCCGCTACAGATGCTGGAAGCGTAGATTATTTTTTGTCATCAGCTTATACATACTATACTATAAAAAGCCAAGTTTTGCCCTTTAAAGTTGCTTCTATAATTTCTCCTATAGGGAAGGTTGTACAGGATAGAACTTATGGTATAGCTGCTTATCTTGGAGCATTGCCTCCTACTACTACTATTGACGTTAACGTTAACTCAAATGGAGAACATAGTTTTTTTGTTCAATTGCCAGAAAGCGAAGATATGCTTCTAAAATATGCTTCTAAAGTGGTATTACAATGTTTGGACGATTCGCTTTTGAGTCAGCATGGTGGTTCTAGCACCGTTGATATAACTCTAAGGCTTTCTGATGGGACCAATATAGAAAGAAAGAATATATACTCTGATCCTGATGACATATCTTATAAAAGCGTTCTTGAGTTAGACGAAATTTTGTACAAACTGTTAACCAATCCTTTGAGAAGGGCCGTTCCTGAATATATTGGTTTTAAAATAAATATGTCAAATAAAATAAAGAGCGCTCAAATTGATAAGATCAATATGGAAAATTTTGTAAAGAAATCGAGACCAATTAAATTTGACGTTTCTTTGAGGCCGTACAGAGAAGAACTTTATAAAGAACAAATTTCAATCGACCCGAATCTACCTAAGGGAAGTTATACAATGATTTTAACTGGAAGTGATGAGTCAACTTCCCAAAGGGCGAAAACTTCTGAGAATGCTTCAAATAAGCCAAAAGAAGAGGTTATTGAGACATTTGATGAACTTGTTAAATCTATTACAGATAAGCCAAAAAACAACCAAATGGTCATAGAAATTTATTCCTCTCAGGCCACTTTGAATCAAGACAAACCTGAACCAATTTTTAAGAAATATGTAGATTTCCCGTGGGTAGTTACTGGCATCGCTACAAAAACTTTTGAAGTAAGGTAGACTGTGAAGATTATTATTATCTCAGAAGGCAGACCTGGGCATTACAATCAATCTGTGTCTTTGGCAAAGTCGATTGGTCTGGACTATGAAATAAAAACTATACCGTTTGTTGACTTTAGAACTGAAATATTAAGAATTTTTGATAATTTTATTAGTAAAGAGCTCGCTAAGCAACTATTCATAAAATTTTTTGGTACGGAGCCAGAAAAGTATATAGGAGCTATAGGTACGGGCAATAGAGTCCACCCCTTTTTGGTGCTCTTTAAAAAGGCTACAGGTTTGCCTACAATTTCTATCTTTTATCCAAAATTTTTGCCAGATGTCTTTGATATGATAATTGTGCCTTATCATGATAGAGCGCCAGATAATTCGAAGGTTTATCGCATATTCGGGGCTATTTATTTTAAAGAAAAGCTAAAAAACGAAGAGATTAGTAAATTTAAAGCTAAACTAGGTTCAAATGGTCCATGGATATCAATTGTAATTGGTGGAAATAGCAAGCATCATAGGTTTGATTCTAATGAAATAATAGAAGGTTTAGAATTGCTATTTAAAAATGAGAATCTTAAAGATTATAAATATTTGTTGTCTACTTCGAGGCGAACTCCTGAGGATTTTGAAAGACTTCTTGAAAAGAAGAATTATCCGCTGGATTTTTCCGTGTATTATCACAAAGATAGAACAAACCCTCTTAGGTATTTTTTTGAAATATCTGACTTTGCAATTATTACTTCTGATTCCATTTCTATGATAACTGAAGCTATTAATTGCGGTTTATTTTGCTATTGTATTAAAATTCCTGAAAAAAGCAAAACAAAGTTTAGTAATTCGTTTAAAATGTTGGAAAGACAGGGTTTTATTAAGTTAATAAATTACGATGAATTAGTTAATATAACAAAAAAAGAAAGAATAAAGTTTGAAAATGCTAATATAATATACGATAAAGTTAGAAACTTATTTAAAAGTAACCAATAGTTAAACTTTACTTATAGCATTGAGATATTTAGTATAAAATATTATTAATTTTAAAAAACTTCATATGAGGGGAGTTATGATCTGTTTTAAATATTTTTTAAAGCTAATATATAAAAATAATTTTGGCATATTATTTTAATTATGAAAGTATTACTTGTTGCTCACGAGAAGGATGCGGGAGGAGTGTCTCAACACGTTCTTAAGCTTTCAAGTGAGCTTATAAAGCTTGGGCATCAGGTGAAAATTGTCTGGCATACCCCAAACGAACCTGATTATATAAGTTTGCCGCTACACAGTAAAGATCCTGTGTCGCTGTTTCTTTCTTCTTTTGGACTACTAAAACTTCTTAAAGATTTTTCTCCTGACGTTGTTCATGTGCATTCAAGGATGCCGTTTTTAGCTGTTTTGCCATGGGTTAAGGCTCTAAAAATTCCCGTAGTTTATACTGCACACGGAAACTATAGTCCTCACAGGTTATCAAAGTTGATTTCTTTGGCTAATGTAGTCATAGCACTTTGTCTTACTCATCAAATTTATGTTACCAAGGAGTTAGGCGTAGATGCAGAGAAAATAAGAATAGTTGGGAATGGAGTAGACACAGAAAGATTTAAACCAAAAAAAGTTGAAAGGACGAATGATGATATAGTAATAGGTTTGGTAGGAAGATTGGTTAGCGCAAAGGGCTTTTCATTTTTTCTTAAAGTTTTTAGTTATCTGCCCATACAGACAAGGCTTGTAATAGTAGGAGACGGAGAACTAAGGGAGACATTAGAAGAAGAAGCAAAGAATCTTAATATATCGTCTAGAGTAGTCTTTATGGGGAAAAGGGATGACATAGAAAATATTTATCCAACTTTTGACATATTTTGTCTTCCCTCTATAAAAGAGGTATATCCGTTAGTTCTTCTAGAGGCAATGAGTTCAGGTATTGCATGTGTAGCTTCTGATGTGGGATGTATTCCTGAGATAGGGAAAAATTCAATTATTGTTTTGCCTAAATCCGATCTAAATTTGTGGGTGAAATCTCTTTTGAGACTCATAGAGGATAAAGAAGGCAGACAAAGTTTATCAAAGAGGGCACTTGAAAGAAGCAGGACTTTTAGTTGGGAAAATGTAGCAAAAAGAGTTGAAGAAATTTATTTAGAAGTCATTAGGAATGAAAGATAAATTAGAATTTTCAATAGAACCTAAAGAGTTTAAAACCAGGATTTTATTTATTAGATTTAGTTCCTTTGGTGACATAATTCTTGCTTCTGGAGTAGTGTCTATTTTAAAAAGTTTGTATAAAAATTCAGAAATTACATGGATAATGGGAGAAGAATTTGTGCCTGTATTTCAGGGCAGAACGCTTGCAGATAGGGTTGTTGGCATAAATAGATTTGGAATAAAAGGCTATATCTCTATGATTTCTTTGGCTAAATCTCTCAGGAAACAGATTTTTGATATAGTTGTTGATATTCAAGACAATAGAAGGTCAGCGTTTCTTTTGAAAATGCTCAAATATAATTTAAGAACAAGATCTATGTCATCTCTTGAAGAAAGAGGTGATGATCATGCTTATTATCATTTTTCTAGGATCTTAAAGTCTATAGGAATTGATAAGATGCCTAAAAAACCGCATTTGTTATTTAACGATTTGGACGAAGAAGTATTGAATAAGAATTTATATTCCTTAGGCTATAAGAATGAGCCTCTCGTTACATTTGCTACTTCTGCTAGCCAAAGCCTGAAGAGGTGGAACGTTGAACATTTTAAGGAATTAGCAAAAATTATTATTTCAAGAAACAAAGTATCTATTGCGTTAATTGGTGCAAAGGGTGAGGAAAAGTATGGTTTTGAAGGTGAAAATATATATAACCTTATAGGGAAACTCCCATATTTTTCTTCAATTCTTTTAATAAAGAAATCAAAACTTCTCGTAACAAACGATTCGTCTCCTTTGCACATGGCTTTTAGTGTTGGTACACCAGCAGTTGTGCTTTATGGTCCTACAAGACCAAATTGGTCTCTTCCTGAGGGGCCGTATTTTGCTGTTCAAAGTCCTCTAAGCTGTAGTCCATGTATGAAGAAGAGTTGCCCTAAGGGTTTAAATTGCTTAGATGAAATACTACCTCAAAATGTGTATAATGTAATATTAAAAAACAAGGAGAGAATAGGATTTGAGTTTTCAGTTTGAAAGCGCAGGGGAATCACACGGCAAAGGTTTGATCGTTTTTATAAAAGGTCTTCCTGCAGGTCTGACTATTGAACTAGATAAGATAAACAAGAGGCTAAAAGAGCGCATGTCAGGATATGGTAGAGGCAAAAGAATGAATATAGAAAGAGATTGCGTGGAAGTTGTTACAGGTTTGAGAGGCTCTAAAACTCTTGGTTCTCCATTGGTTTTCTTGATTAAAAATAATGATTATGAAAATTGGTCTGAATATATGGATCCAATTACAGGCTATGGTAGAGAAGTTTTGAGTGCAAGGCCTGGACATGCAGATTTTGTTGGGGCTTTAAAATATAATTTTGACGATATGAGAAACGTTTTGGAAAGGGCTTCTGCTAGGGAAACTGCTTCGAGAGTAGCGGCAGGAGCAGTTGCTGAAATATTACTTGAAAACTTTGGCGTTAAGATTGGTTCGTTTGTAACAGGTGTTGGAGAGCATATTTTTCCTCTTCCTGACGATCTTTTAGTTGGTTATGAAAGATCGCGCAAATCTATTTTTTTTACTCCCTTTCCTGAAGAGGATGAGAAAATAAAGTCATATGTAGATGAAATAAAGCTCAAAGGAGATACTTTGGGAGGAAGCGTATTGGCTTTTGCATTGAACGTGATACCTGGCATTGGAAGTTATACTTCATACAACGAAAGGTTGTCCGCTATCATATCATTTCATATCTCTTCTATTCCTGCCACAAAAGCTGTAGAAATAGGTTTGGGTTCACAATCATCAAGGATGTTGGGATCAGAATTTCATGATGAGTTTACTACAGAGCAAAAACCCTCTGCTAAAAATCTTTACGGAGGTCTAAACCAATATTTGCCCAAGGGAATATTTAGAAGATCAAACTTTGCAGGAGGTATTGAAGGGGGGATGTCTAACGGTGAGCCAATAATAGTGAAATCATTTATGAAACCGATACCATCTACTGCAAAACCTTTAAACGGCTTGAATATCAGATCAATGAAAATTGAAGAAGCATCTTATCAAAGATCAGATGTATTGGCTATTGCTGCCTATTCAGTAATAGTTTCAATGCAACTTTCTATAGCTCTTGCTGGTTGTTATCTTAAAAAATTTGGTAGTGATAATATAAATGAAACTTTAGATAATTTTGCCAGATACAAAGAATATATTTTTAAGAGGTTTTCAACTTGAAGAGAAATATAGTTTTGTCTGGTTTTATGGGTACAGGGAAATCGACCGTAGGGAAGGCCCTTGCTCAGAGATTGGGATGGGGATTTGTTGATACCGATGAGCAAATAGAATTATTATCCGGCATGAAGATATCAAAAATATTTTCTGAGTTTGGTGAGGACGTATTTAGAAGATTTGAAACGCTGATAGTTTTTAACGTCTCCAGGCTATCAAACTATGTTATATCAGTTGGGGGAGGAACTTTGATAAACCCTTACAATAGAGAAATTTTAAGCAAGAATTCTCTTATAATTACTTTTATGGCTCAGCCTGAAGTAATTTATTCAAGAGTTTGCTCAAATAGGGATAGACCACTTTTGAATTTGGGCAGAGAAGACCTTATACTTGAGCGAATAAGAGATTTGCTTGAAAAAAGGATGAAATATTATTCTATGTCAGATTTTATTTTGGACACCTCATTTAAAGAAATATTTGAACTCGTGGACGAGATAATAGATCAAATTTATAACATTGTTTTTTAAAGTTTAAAATAATAAAAATGGGTGATGATATTTATGATAAAGATTTTAAACTTTAGTTCAGATGATGTAAAAGTATATTTTAAATCTCTTGATGAGGCTTTGGATAAGATATTGGAAGATGAGTATTCAAAAATACTGGCCGTTACACATCCTGTATTGTTGAATATCTATGATTTAAAAGATATTTTTAAAAAGAGAAATATTGATATAGTTGTGCTCCCGGAAGGTGAGAAAACAAAATCTTTAACAAAATTTATAGAACTTTCAAAAATCTTTTTTGAACACTCATTAGATAGATATTCTCATGTCATTGTTTTAGGAGGAGGGGTATTAGGTGATCTGTGTGGTTTTTTGTGTTCTGTTTACATGAGAGGTATATCGTTTTCTCTAGTACCTACTACTCTTTTGTCCATGGTTGACAGTTCGATTGGTGGAAAGAACGGCATTGATTTGGATTTTGGAAAAAATCTGTTAGGCAGTTTTTATCACCCAAAAAATATAGTTATAGATTTGAATTTTTTAAAATCTCTGCCAGAAAGAGAAATTTCTTCAGGGATGGCAGAAGTTATTAAATATGCAATACTTGATGACTCTTTTATACTTGATGAGATTAAAAAAGAAAAACCTGATATCGGAAAGTTGGTTGAACTCTCGATTGATATAAAGTCTAAATATGTAAAGGAAGATGAAAGAGAGAAAACAGGAAAAAGAGCATTGTTGAATCTTGGCCACACTCTCGGGCATGCCATAGAGGCAAGGACCTTATATTCTAGATTCACTCATGGAGAGGCTGTATCAATTGGGACTTGTTTTGCCGCCTTCTTTTCTTATTGTCTTGGATATGCCAATATAGAACTGTACAAAGAGGTTAAGTCTTTGTTTTATAAATATAATTTGCCTACTTTATATCCGATTGATTTAGATGTTGAGTCACTTAGAAAGTATATATTAAAGGATAAAAAAAATATCTCTTCGAAAATAAGATTTGTTATTTTTAAGGATTTTTCTGATGTTTTTATATATCCTACTGATTTTTCACAAATAAAAAATTGTCTCTTGAAGTGGATTGAGTATGAAAAGAGTTAGTGGCTTGATAGGAAAAGATATTTCTTACTCGTTATCACCTGCAATGCACAATAGAGCATTGGAAAAATTAGGTATTGATGCGGTATATTTATTGTTTGACCTTGAGAGGGAAAATTTGAACGATTTTCTGAAGGTGATGATTGATGTGGAGGCCTTGGGATTTAACGTAACTATTCCATATAAAGAAACTGTTGTTGATCTAATTGATTGCGTTGACCGTGATGTTATAGGAGCTAGAGCACTTAATACTATTGTTCTGGTTAATGATAGATGGTGTGGCTATAATACTGATATTTATGGTATAAAGAAGTCTTTTGAAAATATCAATTATGATTTGAAAAATAAGGTAGTAGGAATTTTTGGGGCTGGGGGGGTGGCAAAGGCTGCGATATACCTTTTTCTTAAGGAAGGTGCAAGTGTTTGGGTGATGGGAAGAAATCTTGAAAAAATAAGAGATCTTTCGAAATTGTATGGTGTTGAGACTATAGCTTGGAGTGAGAAGTTGCCATATTTTGATGTTTTAGTTAACGCTACACCATTAGGCAAGAATTCTGTGGGGATGCCTCCTTTCCCCAAAAATTATGATATTAGCGGCAAGGTTTTTTTTGATATGGTTTATGTACCACAATATACCCCCTTTTTAACAGAGGCAAAAAAGTTTGGAGCTTTTGTAATATCTGGAATTGATATGCTTTTATATCAAGGCGTAAAGTCATTCGAACTAATTTTTAAGGTTAGTCCTCCGATTGAGGATATGAGGGACGAATTGTTGAAGAGAATTAGGACTAGTTAGAGTGAAAGTTTCAGTATGTTTTTTGGAGGCATAAAATTGGACGAAGATCTTAGGGAAGACAAGAAAGAAATTTTTGAAAAAGACAATAATCTAGAAGAAGAACAAAAAGGTTCTAAAAGTCTGAAAATGAGATCTTTTTCAATTTTTGTAATTAAAAACTCATGGTTTAACATTTTTGAAGCATCTTTGATATTCTTTCTTGTAGTAATTTCAGTCTTTTTTGACTCATTTTATGGTTCTTTCCCCTTTAGGACATCAGTTTTTATATGGTTTGTTATATTTTATATAGTTTATTCTCTAATTTTTTTAATAATTTTGAAAATAACTTCAATTTATAAGATTTTAACATTAGTTATCCTGTCATTAATTTTAGACGTGATTTTATTTTATTTCTCTTCTTTAATAGGAGTATTTCCGTATAAGGGGTTTGAGATTGAATTTGGGCCCTTTATGATTATTTCTTCAGTTTTATTACCTTTTGCTATAGTTCTTATAGATCGAAGCTTTAAGGAGGAAAATGATGTTAACCTTACTGCTAAAGAGCCTGTAAGTTTAAATAATGACAAAAGCGTTATAGATGATCTTGATAACCCATTGGATAATCAAAAATATAATTTATCTAATATTTCTAAGGTTGAAGATTTTACAGACATACAGCTTCCTTTGAGCATTTCTGGTTTTTCTCATTATGCAGATAATCTTGTTGGCTCGTGTGGGTATATTCTGGTTAATAAAGATGGAGTTATTTTATCTGAAAGAAACTTTTTTGAGAATAGTGAGGTGAAGGCATTAATCTTGGATTCTTTATCAAAGATGATAAAGGATTCTCTTTTAAGATTAGATTTTGGAAAGTTGCAAAATATGCTTTTACTTGATGATCAAATAGGCGTTATGGCTTTTTTGTTAAGAGACGGGGCAAAGTTTTTTGTGTTTTTTGACTCAAGGCTTGACAGAAGCGCTCAATTTGAGCTTTTTAATGAGGCTTTTAAACTCTCTTCCAGATTGGTTTTTGACATAATTTAGTTAATTTAGGGAGGTAAAATGCTATTTGAAATTATTAGTTTTGTAGGGAAAAGCGATTCTGGAAAAACTACCTTTCTTGAAAAATTGGTTTCTGAACTTACAAAAAGAGGTTATAAAGTAGGAGTTTTAAAACATGACGTTCATGGTTTTGAAATGGACAAAGAAGGTAAAGATACGTGGAGGATGGCAAAGGCAGGGGCATGGTCGGTTGGAATATCGCATTCTGAAAGGATGGCAATTATTCAAAGAGTCTCGAAAGAGCTCTCTCTGGAAGAAGTTGCAAAATTTTTTGAAGGGATAGATATTTTATTTACCGAAGGATATAAAAGAGAAGGCAAGAAGAAAATTGAGGTAAGGAGAAAAGGTATAGATCCCCTTTGTAAACCAAATGAAATTGTGGCACTGGTAACTGATGACTTTACTTCTGATGCCGTGCCACAATTTCCAATTGATGATCCTGCTCCAATTGCTGATTTTATTGAGGAAAAATTTATTAAGTTCAGACGTGTTGAATGTGCTCTTTGGGTAAACGGAAAAGAAGTGGAATTAGGATCTTTTGTCGAGAAAGTCATAAGAGAGGTTAATCTTGCTTTGATAAACACATTACACGATGTAGATCCAAATATAAGGTCTGTTGATTTGAAAATTAGAATCTAAAACTTGATAATTTTAAGATGGAAAAGTACGAATTTTTTTATCAAGAGGCTATAAAACTTGAACTTATGTCAGTATCTGAAGCAAAGGAGTTTCAAAATAACTTAAGAAATATGTTAAATTTTTGTAATTTTGACGTTTCAAATGACATAAAGATACTTGGTTTGGACGTTTCTTATAAAAATAATCTTGCTAAAGCAAGCGCAGTAGTTTTTAGCTTAAAGTATAAAGAGGTTCTTCAAACAAGCATTTCAAGATGCGCTGTAAGATTTCCATACATTCCAGGCTTTCTTGCTTTTAGAGAAGTAAAGCCATTGATTGCTGCTCTGAGGGATATTACGGTTGATTTTGACGTTGTAATGGTTGACGGTCAGGGCATAGCCCATCCAAGAAGGGCAGGTCTTGCTTGCCACATTGGCTATATTTTGAAAAAACCTACTTTTGGTTGCGCTAAGTCTAGGCTTTTTGGAAAAGAGTTAGGTGAACTTGGGCCAAAGAAGGGTAGTTTTGCTAGGCTTGTGGACAAAAACGAAACTATAGGGGTAGTGTTGAGAACACAGGATAATGTATCCCCTGTGTATGTTTCTGTTGGAAATATGATCAATTTGACAAATGCAATAGAGATAACTTTAAAGTGTTCCTTCTCAAGAATACCTGAACCATTAAAAATTGCAGATAAACTTTCTAAAATAATGGCTGAGGCTTAATGTTTATGTTTGTGAAAATAATAGCGCCCAGGTCTTTCTGATATGATTCATCGTTTAGTTCATTCATAACTTTTTCGGTTGCGCTAAGAAGCATCACCCGATTTTTTAGAGAGTATTCTACTTTGTTCCACATCTTTTCATAAGGGAAGAGAACTTCGGGAAATATATTTTCTCCTAGTAGAATATTTGGCAAAAGAAAACATATTCTCTTTTCGTTATATTTTGGTGGTGTAAATACCTGATTTGATTTTTCAAGTTTTTTCTTATAAAAGAAAAAGTCCCACGGATGTATTCTATATACCCCTACAAATGGTATTCTTTCTTTTAAAATCCTTAAGACCATTGTTCCAGAAGTTACGATTGCTGCCTCAACCCTTTTTATTGTTTTCTCTTCTACGTTTACCCTTTTTGAAATCAGAATTTTAAATATGTTTTTTTCTAAAGGTCCAAATGGAAATATGTTGAAGGTAAAGTCGGTTTGCTTTTGCAGACATTCATCTAAGACAAAGGGTAAAATCCAGTCCACTTCTTGAGACCTGCTTCCTGGAAATATGCCAATATTAACTTTTCCTTTCCCAAAGGAAAGCGATCTTGCGGGGAAAATTTTGTTATTATCGTCTAAGATGGGATTTTTTATCAGGAAAGTTTTTTTTCCAGTATTTTTGTATGCATCGAGATAAAATTTATACGGCACAAGAAATAGGTCGAAAGGTTGTGCAATATTATTCATTTCGTCCTGAGTCTTGCCCCATGGGCCAGGAGGAAAAAGGTATACAAATGGTGATTTTATGCCAATAGACCTCATTTTTTTCGCAAGTCTAACGTTTGTTCCCCCAAAGTCAACAAATATAAGGATATCTGGATTTATTTCTTTGATCTTTTCAGTTATTGTTTTAATATAATTTGCAACTAATAGGGTTTTTTGAAGAGATTTTACCAGACCAATGGCACTAAGATTACTTGTATCATAAATTATTTCACAATCTATATTTTCTGCAAGAAAGCTGGAAGAAGCGGCATAAAGCTTGAATGGTTGAATTTTTTCGATTGACCTTAGAAGATTTAAGGAAATTTCTTCTGCTGAACGCTCAGCTGTAAAAATTGCTATCTTTAGCAATTACAACATACCACTGTCTAATTCTGATGGCTTCTCTACAAGCAGATAGTCTGTTCGCTTTATGACGTCCTGGTCAACGTTTGTAGCATAAGTAGATTCTATTGCATATTCATTCATTAAACCTGAAGAGTCAACTTTTATTCTTATAATAGCTGAAAGTTTTGGAGGTATATCCACATAATAGAAACCGTTTTCTTTTGGAAGGACTTGATTGTTTGTGGTTGTGGCTGTAGCTTTTATTCCCAATGGATAGTCAAGATATATATATACTCTTACTTGATTTGTAGTTAGGTTTTGGATTGTATGGAAGAAAAGCGTCTGGGTAAAGGGATACGTGCTATAAGGAATAGGATACGAACTTATGGGTTCGCCCTGGCTGACATTTATTGAGACTGCCATGGCTTTTGTTTGTGCTAAAACTACAAGTAATAAGGTCAAAAATATTAGTTTCCTCATGACTAAGTATTTTAACACAAAATTTACAGTCTTTGAAAGATCTGTTAATATCTGTTAACAATTTATTTTTTTTTGGATTTAGTTGATCTTGGCACTTCAATTTTTAGTCTCTTTAATTTTCTAAAAAAAGTACTTCTTGTAAGACCAAGTTCTTTAGCAGTTAAATCTCTATTAAAACCATTTTTTTTGAGGGCGTTTAATATAATTTCCCTTTCTTTACTAATTATTCCCTCTTTTATATTAACTTCTTTTTGTAAAATTTCTGGCAGATGACTTATATCAATTCTTTCTCCTGAACACATAAGAACTGCCCTTTCAATGATGTTTCTAAGCTCTTCTATATTTTCAGGAAAATCATAACTAATAAGAGCATTTATTGCTTCTTGGGTAAAGCCTGAAAGGTTTTTGCCGTATATTTTGCTAAAATGAAATAAAAAGCTTTCAGCACAAAACATAATGTCTTCCTTGCGAAATCTCAACGGTATTATTTCAAATTTGAACTCATTTATATTGAAGTAAAATTCATCTCTTGGTAAACAATCTTCACATGACGAAAAGATTATGAGTTTATTTTTTATATTAACATTACTTATATTCTTAAGAAAACCTGAAAGTTTTGACTTAAATTCTTCAGTTATAAAATCTAAGTCTTTTATATGGATTGCATCAAAATCTGAAAAAATTCTTTCCAGGTTCAATTCTTTAATTGTTTTTAAAGAAAATTCCGAAAAATCTTTAATATTTTTGTTTTTTAAGATCCACTTTACGAGTGTGCTTTTGCCTGTTCCTCTCTCGCCAATGATATAGATCTTATTTACATTAGGTAGAGCGGCTTTTAATAGGGAAAAACTTTTTTGCATTTGTAAATTCTTGCTTGTGAAACAAAAATCCTCTTCAACTTTAAGAACTTCTTCTCTTAATGCCATTATTTCAGATTGATCCCTAAATATTTGTGCTACGCTTACTATTTCGTTGGATAAGTTTCTTATTAAAACATTTGAAACGCTGATAAAAACTTTGTTCCCAGAAGAATCTATTATATAGCCGTATCTTTTAGTGCACTCTCCATTTTCAAGTGACTCCTTTATTGGACAATTGTTTAAACACATATTCGATCTGAAAACGTCATAGCACCTTTTGCCCATTGCTTCATCCTTTGTTACTCCGGTAATATGTTCGGCTGCCTTATTGAAAAAGATTATTTTAAAGTTCATGTCAACTGCATATATCCCATCGCTTACGCTGTTTAATAGCAAAGCGCAGATCTCTGAAGTATTTATATTATCTAAATCAAAAAGGGCTATGACGTTTTCCAATACAACTCCTTAAAATTAATTAGCTTTCAACTTTTCCCACATATCAATTATATCCTGTGCTGACGGGATATTTGATTCTACAATTGTTTTTGCTTCTATTTGGGATTGAGTAACTAATTTGTCATATCTGATTTTGCCAATTACTTGGGCCTTCAGTTCCTTTGCTATTTTTTCAATTTTTTCTGTTATTTCAAGATTAAGATCAAATTTGTTTATTGCTACATAAGGTTTTATCCTAAAATGATTTGCAAGGGATACTACTCTTTCAAGGTCATGAATGCCCGAGATTGTTGGTTCAGTAACTACTAAAACGTCCGTTGCTCCAGTAATAGATGCAATTACAGGGCATCCTATTCCGGGTGGTCCATCAATAATAATCAAATTTTTGCCTTTTTCTTGAGCAAGCTTTCTTGCTTCGCTTCTAATTAAAGAAACCAGTTTGCCAGAATTTTCAGCTGCAATGCCCAATTTTGCATGAACCATAAACCCAACTCTGGTTTCTGACTTCATCCACTCTCCACAAAGCCTATCTGGGAAATCTATAGCCTTTTCAGGACAGAATTCTACACATACCTTGCAACCTTCACAGGATGTTGGTTCCACACTAAATTTGCCATTACTATCTTCCTTTATTGCATCAAATCTACATAAATTTTTACAAGTTGAGCATCCTATGCACTTTTCCTGGTTTATTTTAGCAATGTGACCGCTATAAAATTCATGCTTTTCAATAGAAATAGGATTAAGCAAAAGATATAAGTCAGCTGCATCTACATCACAATCTGCAACTATGCAATCCTTTGACAGATATGCTAAAGAAGCGCTAATACTTGTCTTGCCTGTACCGCCCTTCCCACTTATTACCACAATCTCTCTAGGCTTATTGTTCATTTTGAATCACCATCCCAATCTTTTCTAAAACTTCTTCAAAGCTCTTTTTGTATTCTGGTAAATTTCCTAAAATAATTTTACCGTTTGAATACAATTCTGCTATTTTTCTATCGTCTGGAATTTCTAATATGATTGGGATGTTTTCTTTTTTACAATATTTGTGTACTCTATCATCGCCTGAACCTACTCTGTTTATCGCGACAGCAAATCTTTTATTGAGCTTTCGCGAAACCTCAACTGCTAAAATCAAGTCGTTTAGACCAAAGGGGGTTGGTTCTGTTACAAGAATGATGTAATCTGCATCCCTTATTGCCTCTATTACTGGGCAAGACGTTCCCGGAGGCGCATCAATTATGTTTAGCTCCTCCTTGTTCTCATGTTTTTTTACCGCCCCAATTAAAGGAGGGCTTAGTGGACTTCCAACGTCTAAGAGGCCTTCGATAAGACTTATTTTTCCTGATTTATAAAAATTGATCACTCCGATCCTGTGATCGACCTCGTGTATAGCTTTTGGCTGGCAGACAAGGGAACATCCGCCACAGGAATGGCACATTTCTTTAAAAACAACTGGCTTGCCTTTGAGGGATACTATAGCGTTATATTGACAGAAATCGCTACATGCTCCACATTCAGTACAAAGACTTTCATCAACCTCAGGAATTTTTACGTTTACAATTTCTTCATTAACTTTTTCTCCGTTTATAAAAATATGAGAGTTTGGCTCTTCTACGTCACAATCCAATAAAGTTACCCGATCGTATTTTTCGGATGCTATTACTGCAAGGTTGGTTGCAATTGTAGTCTTGCCTGTACCGCCTTTCCCTGATGCAACAGCTATTGTCATCTCCAATGTCCGCCCTTTGTAGGTGAGTTTGCTATTTCAAGTTTTTTATTTTTAAAGTCTTCTATAGCTTCTTTAACAGTTTTTGCATTCGATAGATAGATTTTAATGTTGTTTTCAGATAAAACGTAAAAAGCATTCGGTCCACAATTTCCAGTAACCACTGCATCAACTTTAGCGTCAACTAACTTCTTGGCTGCACTAATTCCTGCTCCATGACCAGATTCTACTCCTGCCATATTCTCTAAGACCTTAGTTTCATTAGTATCTGTATCATAAATTATAAAATACATTGCTCTTCCGAATCTTTCATCAAATTGTGAGTCTAAACTATTTCCTTGTGATGTAAAGGCAACTTTCATACCTACCTCCTGTAATAAATTAATAATTAACGTGTATTCAATTAAAATTAGGAGAGGACATAGTCCTCTCCTAATAGAGTTTACTCCTTTTCTTTTTCTATGGCGTTTAGTCTATTCTTTATAGCTTCTATAGTGTTTTCAAGGGCGCTTAGTTGATTTTGCAAAATACTCTTTTCTGCTTCTGGATTATTATATGCGTTAAATATTGGCCAGCCAAACCAACCAAATCCTCTGCCAAAAAATCTTCTGCCGCGACCAAAAAATCTTCTTCCAATCCCATATCCTGCTGCAACAAACCCTGGTAAAGTGTTTCCAGAGCAATATCCAAGACCTCTGCCCGTCATTGGCCCCAGTCCTAATGGTCCTGTTCCATCGCCTCTTGGCATTACTGTCACCTCCTTTCATAGCTATATTCTTAAAAATCCTAAAAACCACAAAACTAAGAAAACTGCAGTCCAACCAAGTACTAATTCAACTTTGCCCATTATTAGAGAAATAATAAGTCCAAATAAAAATATTAGAAATACTACAGATGATCTGTTGTTTATAAAAACATTGCCATAAAAACCCCTTTGGCCTAGGAACCATCGAGGGTTACCTCTTCTCATACCTCTCATAATTTTTTGCTCCTTAATGATATCTACATCTTTAACCTCTAATCATCATTGTTCCACATTTTGGACACTTTTCCTGTACACATGGTACCCCTGGTTTATGAGGAATTCTTGTTCCACAGTTTGGGCACACGCACTCTCCTCCAGGTCCAAAGCCCTGTCCTCCCATGCGGCCTCTTCCTCTACCTAGTCCAGAGCCTATTGGCCCCTGTCCTAATGGTCCTGTTCCATCGCCTCTTGGCATTTTGTTCACTCCTTTTGAAATATAATTTTTTAGAAAATGACCCCTAAATCTGTTTCTTTTGCATCCTGGCATTAAAAAGTTGCTAAAATTTTTATTTTTCAAAAGTGCTGAAATAATTTCTTCTTTGTTTCCACATATAAATGAAATAACTCTGGATAGTGCTGATAGTTGAAATTCAAGTTGTTTAGTGATTGCTCCGCAGATAATTAAATCAACACTATTTCTCAGAAAAAAACTAAAAATATCTGCCAGATCAATTTTGTATACCTTTCTGCTAATAATTTCGCCGTCATTAATTTCGATAATTTCTATGTTGTTTGATGAATCGAAAACAGGAGCAATAATTTCGTTGTGCACGGACAATGCAACTTTCAATCTTCTCTTCCCTTTCTTATAATTTTAGTATCAATAATTACACTATATATTATATCATAAAGTATCAAAAATGATACTAAAAAATAAAAAAAAGAATCTATTGGCTTAATATCAATACTTTTAAAGTTTAAAAATGAAGATGTCAGCTAAAAGAAGAGTGAATCCACAAAGTATTAAAGTTGATTCTATACCTATAGAATTTGAAAGGAAACCAATAACAAGTGCACCAAAGGGAGATAGACCTATGAATGAAAGCGAATAAATGCTCATCATTTTTCCACGAATGTTATTGGGCGTTTTTACTTGAATCAGAGTATTTGTTGTGACTGCTAAGGATATTAGACCAAATCCGGATAAAAAGAGGAAGATCATACTGCAAATAAAGTTTTGAAACATAGCTATGCCTATTAGGCTGACAGATAAGAGGAGCGAAGAACGCTTTATAATGTTTATAAGGTTGGATGTATTTTTTCTCGTTCCCAAAAAAAGCGCTGCAACTAGAGATCCCAATCCAGAAGACCCCATTAGGAGTCCGTAACCTTGAACGTTGGTGTTTAAGATTATTTTTGCAATAGCAGGCAAAAGAACCATATAAGATATCCCAAGAAAGCCAGCCATTGAAAGTATAGTTATTGACATAAGTATTTCCTTGCTATTAATTGTAAAATTGTATGCTTCTTTAAAGTTTACTCTTACTCTTTTGGTTAAATTCTCTCCCTTTTTTGTTTTTATAAAAAAAAGTGAGGTAAGGACTGCAAGAAATGAGACTGCGTTTATCAAGAAACAAATTGCTTCCCCAAAAAGAGCTACCAAAAATCCAGCTATACTTGGTCCTATTATTCTTGCTGCATTAAACATTCCAGAATTAAGTGCTATAGCTTGTGGTAAATCTTCTTTGTTGCTAACTAGTTCTACTACAAAAGCTTGTCTTGTTGGCATGTCAAAAGCAGCTATAAAGCCAGATATGCTTGTAAGCAAAATAAAAAACCAAAAATTTGCGTGTTCGATGGTAGCTAAGAACATTAAAAGGGCTACAAATGTGAAAGCTGTTTGTGTGATATACAATATTTTCTTCTTTTGAAAAGTATCAGCTATGTCACCGCCTAAAAGTGTAAATATTGCCATTGGAACTTGAGCGGAAAAGGTTAAAAGGCCAAGAGCTGATGTTGATGAGGTTATTTTATAAACAAGCCATGAAAGTGCAGCGCTTTGGATCCAACTTCCAACTAATGATATCCCTTGCCCCCAAAAATACAAGCTAAAATTAAGTTGTTTTAAAGGGGCTGGAATAAAATTACAAAAATTATTAGACAATTCTTATCAACTCCGAAAATTTAATTTCATAATTAATTTAGTATATTGTAACAACTTATATTGAACATAGATATAATCAAAAACAGGCATAACTAAGCTTATCGCAGTAGCTAATATCTAACCATTAGAAAAGTACGTGTCGATTTAATATTATTGGTTTAAAATATAGCTTCAATTAATGTAATCTTTTGTTTGGCTTTGTTTGTAGGTATGTTAAAATAAATCAATATGACAATTACTTAAGGGGAGATTATTTTGTCAAGTTTGTTTGGATGTAATAAACTATGAAAGTCGGATATCTAGGCCCAAAGGGTTCATATTCAGGTGAAGCCTTGTTTAAACTAAATTCTCTGGTTGATTTTGAAGCAATCGAAATTTCTGACTTCAGTACTATTTTTGATATGCTCCAAAATAGGAGTCTCGATTATGCAATTGTTCCAGTAGAAAATTCAATCGAAGGACCAGTTGGCATAGTTCTTGAACTAATGCTTAAGCACGATTTTGTAATTCAAGAAGAAACTGTACTGCAAATTCAAAATTCCTTGATGGCTCTTCCTAACGTTAGACTTAGCTCTATTGAAAAGGTTCTTTCACATCCTCAGCCTCTATCCCAATGCAAAAACATGATAGCAAAATTATTGCCTTATGCTAAGGTAATTAGTTGTTCATCGACAGCTGAAGCTGCAAGGCTAGCTTCTTTGGATCCAAAATCTGCTGCAATAGGATCTCCGAAAAATGCTGAGCTATATAAACTTGAAATTATTTTGAACAGCATTTCAGACGAGGAGTATAACTTTACTAGATTTTTTTTGTTGGGGAGAACAAATCGTTCAAGGACTGGTTGCGATAAAACTAGCATAGCATGTTCTACGTATAGAGATAGACCAGGAGCTCTATTTTCAATACTTTCTGAATTCGCTTTCAGGAAAATTAATCTTACAAAAATTGAATCAAGACCTAGCAAAAGAGTTCTTGGAGATTATATATTTTTCATAGATATGATAGGACATAGAGAAGACTTACATGTAAAGGAGGCTCTTTCAGCTCTCGTAGATAAGACTTCTTTTATAAAAATTTTTGGCAGTTATCCAGCTTTTCAAGAAAAAAATAATCAAGGAGTTAGAAATGCTTGATATTAGGTTTTTAAGGGAAGATTTTGAAATTTTAAAGGACTCTTTAGCAAAAAGAGGGGTAAAATTAAACTTTAGTCTTGATGATTTAAGGGAACTTGACTTGAAACTAAAAAATCTAAGAAATGAAATATCTAACCTTAGAGAGGCTCAAAATAAATTATCTAAAGAGATTTCAGTTCTTAAAAAGAATAAAGAAGATGCAACTGAGCTTGTTGAAAAATCTAGAAGTATAGGAGATGAGATTTCGAAACTTGCAGAAAACGAGAGGGGTTTAGATTCTCAATTCAAAACCATGTGGTATCAACTGCCAAATATACTCTTGCCAGATGTACCGTTTGGTACTGATGAGACACAAAACGTTGTGGTTAATTATTTCGGTAAACCTAAAGAATTTGACTTTGAAATTTTGCCACACTGGGATTTGGGCAAAACACTTGGTTTACTTGATATTGAAAGGGCGGGAAAGGTTACTGGGTCAAGGTTTTCCTTTCATGTAGGTTTGGGGGCAAGGCTTGTAAGAGCTCTGTTAAACTTTATGATGGATATGCACAGATCTGATGGTTTTGTTGAATTGTGGCCTCCATACCTTGTCAATGAAGCTTCGATGTATGGAACGGGACAGTTGCCAAAATTTAGGGATGAGCTTTTTAAATGTGCAGACGATCCGTATTTTCTTATACCTACCGCAGAGGTTCCTGTGACTAATTTTTTTAGAGATGAAATTTTGTCTGATGATTCTTTACCGATAAGGTTTTGTGCATATTCGGCATGTTTTAGAAGAGAAGCAGGTTCCTATGGAAAGGATGTTAGAGGGATAATTAGACAACATCAATTCGATAAGGTTGAGTTGGTTGTCTTTTGTAGACCAGAAGACTCTATGAACGAATTAAGCATTATAACCGAGCAAGCACAAAAAGTTTTAAAACAGCTAAAATTGCCATATAGAGTCATTGAACTTTGTAGTGGAGATTTGGGTTTTGGTTCTGCTAAAACATATGATATTGAAGTATATATGGCATATTCTAAAAATTATAGAGAAATTTCTTCTTGTAGCAATTTTACTGACTTTCAAGCGAGAAGAGCAAATATACGCTATAAGCCCAAAGGTGGCAAAACTAGGTATGTCCACACATTAAATGGTTCGGGTCTTGCAATTGGCAGAACTCTTGCAGCGATTTATGAATATTATCAGGATAAAGATGGTTGTTTGATTGTACCAGATGTGCTGGTTCCTTATATTGGTATGGAGAGGATTGAGCCTAAAAAATGTTAGTAGATCTAAATAGCGATGTTGGTGAGAGTTTTGGAGTTTATAAATATGGTAGTACTGAAATAATAGGTTTTGTTAGTTCAATAAATGTTGCTTGTGGAATGCATGCAGGAGATCCAATGGTAATGTTAAAGACAGTCGAAATGGCAGGAAAAAATAACGTAGCAATTGGAGCTCATCCTGGATATCCTGATTTGATTGGCTTTGGAAGAAGGGAATTTCATATGTCGAAAGACGAGCTATATGCATATACCTTATATCAAATTGGCTCTCTTTATTCCTTTCTACGTGCAAAAAAACTGGATATGCAGCATGTAAAGCCGCACGGCTCTCTTTACAACAAAATAGCTAAAGATAAGGATGAAGCATACGCCTTTTTATCGGCTGTTAGAGATTTTTCAAAAGATTTATTAGTTTTTTTGCCTCCTGGTTCAAAATCTGAAGAGGTTGCTCTGGATATTGGCTTAAAGGTTGTAAGGGAAGGTTTTTTGGATAGAGCTTATAATTCAGACGGCAGTCTTGTTGCTAGAAATATTCCAGGAGCTGTCTTAAAAGACGAAGATTTTGTAGCGAAAAGGGCAGTAGATATGATCGTGAATAAATCTGTAAAAACAATTGATAATAAGACAATTTCTGTTGATTTTCAAACATTTTGCGTTCATTCAGATACTCCAGGAGCAGAAAATTTTGTGAAAAAGTTATTAAAGGTCTTTTCAGATAACAATATTTCAATTAAGAGTGCAAGAGATTGGGTATAGAGGCAAAATTTTCCTTTGTTTCAGAAAGTTCGTTACTGATTGAGATCTCAGACAAGATTGATTATGAGATATCTGAAAAAATAAATGCCCTTTCTTTGGCATTGAAAAAATTAGACATTATAGATATAACTATATCTTACTCGAGTTTATTAGTTGATTTTGATCCATTAAGACACAATTTTGATGAGTTTATGTCTGAAGTAAAAGCAATTTATAATCTTACAATGTTGAGTTTTTCTACAACTAATAAAGAGCCAAACATACGTGAGGTTTTCGTGAAATTTGGAGGTCAATTTGGCCCGGATCTTAAATATGTGGCAGAGTTTCATGGTATTTCCGAAGAAGAGGTAATAGAAGAATTTACTTCGAAGATCTATAAAGTATTTATGTTAGGTTTTACGCCTGGCTTTGCATATATGGGGATTTTGTCTGATCGAATTGCAACTCCAAGGTTACCTGTTCCAAGATTAGTTGTAGAGGCAGGTTCTGTGGGGATTGCAGGGAATCAAACTGGAATATATCCTACAAGATCTCCTGGAGGTTGGCGAATTATTGGCAGGACTGAACAGGTAATGTTTTCTCCTGAAAAAGAAGATCCGTTTTTCTTAAAACCGTCGGATTATGTAAGGTTTATCAGAATTGACTGCGAAAGTTGAAGTTGTAGAGTCTAAATTCCACGCAATTATTCAAGGCAATCCAAGGCTGGGTTACAAATCTTTTGGAGTACCAGAAAGTGGACCTGTAGATCCCTTTACCTCTGTGCTTGCAAACTTGTTGTTAGATAACGATCCTTATGCGCCTTTATTAGAAATTACTCAGGGGGGCTTTGAATTTTTGGTTCATAAAGATACTTATATTGCTATTTCGGGAGCAGATCTGAATGCGACCTTATTAAGAGGGGGTAAGTCCGTTGCAATACCGACAGGAATACCTATTAGGCTTTTGGATAAGGATAAAATTGTGTTTAATGGTTCAAATAAAGGTTTTAGGTGCTGGTGTGCTTTTTGTGGTGGAATAAACGTTTCTCCTATACTTTCTAGCACATCAACTCTTGAAACGTCTAACTTAGGTGGCATATTTGGTAGGAGATTATTAAAAGGAGATGTATTTGAAGTCAAAAACGACACTCAGCCGAAAAACAAGATTCTTTTGCCATTGTTAAATATTGAAAACAAAGAAACTGTTTGTTTAAGAGTTGTAAAGGGTTCGCAATACGATAAATTTTCAAAGGATGATGTAGATAAATTTTTTAATAATTCTTATAGAGTGCTTTCAAACAGTAATAGAATTGGAATCAGACTCTCTTATGCTGATAAAAAAATCAAACCTATTAAGGGATTTAATATTCTGTCTGATCCTAGTCCACTTGGGGCTGTTCAAATTACAACTGATGGAACTCCAATAATTCTTTTGCAGGATAGAGGTACTGTTGGAGGTTATCCTAAGATTGCTACTGTAATTAAGGCTGATTTAATTAAAGTGGCTCAATTAAAACCGCATCAATTAGTAAATTTTAAGTTAGTAAGCATTGAAGATGCTATAAATGAATATTATAATGTATTGAAATTGATGGAGAAATCAGTATTGGAAATAAGTGTGAATTTTATAATAAACTATATAAAGTTATTTAAGGAATATGATATAAGCTATTTTGGATATAATTTTAAAAACTTTAATTTTTTGTTAAGACGAGACTAATTATAAAGCAGAGGATGTTGAAAGGGTGAGAACGAGAATAAATCTTTCAAAATTAGAAGAGGATTTAGGATATGTATTTACAAACAAGAAGTGGCTGATGACCTCTCTCACACACTCTTCTTATTCTTATAATCATCCTGAGGTAAAGGATTTTGAAAGGCTTGAATTTTTGGGAGATGCTGTCTTAAAGCTTGTAGTGAGCCATAAGCTTTTTGTTCTGTATCCTGAGATGAGCGAAGGCGATATGTCAAAATTAAGAGCATATCTTGTTTCTGACAAACATTTAACAAAGATTGCAAAAAAATTAAATCTTCAAAATTACTTGTTGATCGGCTCTAGCGAACGCACAATTAAAGATTCTATTTTATCTGCTTCTTTTGAAGCTATATTAGGAGCAGTTTATATGGATTCAAGTCTTAAACAGTGTTATAAAATAATTGATAAATTAATGAATATAAAGATTGAGGAATATGAAGAAGACTCTAAAACTGTTTTGCAAGAGTTGACTCAAAGCTTGTTTGGGGTTCTTCCAGAATACAAGGTTATAGATGTAAGAGGTCCCTCGCATTCTCCAATTTTTGAAGTTCAATTGTCTATAGATAACAAATTTTTCTACACTGCTACCGGTAGTTCCAAGAAACAAGCACAATCAGAAGCAGCGAAAAAGGCACTAAATGATTTGAGAAATATTAGGAGGGACAATATTGATTAGATCTGAAAACCTTGTCAAAAAATATAACAAGTTATTTGCTGTAAATGATGTTAGTATAAAGATAGGAAAGGGTGAGGTGGTTGGGCTTCTTGGTCCTAACGGGGCAGGGAAGACTACTACTTTCTATATGATAGTAGGTTTGACTAAACCTACTTCTGGATCAATATACAAAGACGATTTAAATATTACCAGGTTCCCTATTCACAAAAGAGCAAGTTTTGGAATTGCTTATCTTCCTCAGGAGCCATCAGTTTTTAGAAAGTTAAACGTTTATGAAAACCTTTCTTTAATCTTAAGCGTTTCAGGGAAGAAAGTGGACAAAAAGAAAATTAGGAAAATTTTGGACGAATTTGGAATATCTAATATAGCAAGAAAAAGATGTGAGCTTTTATCAGGAGGAGAAGCAAGGAAGGTTGAAATTGCTAGAAGTATGATACTAGATCCTGATTTTTTGCTCCTTGATGAACCTTTTTCTGGCATAGATCCTAAATCCGTTTCAGAAATGAGAGAGATGATAGTTAACTTGAGAAAAAGAGGGATTGGAGTTCTTTTGACTGACCATAACGTTCGCGATGCCTTAAAAATTATTGATAGGGCATACATTATTTCTAAAGGAAGCATATTATTTTCTGGAAGTCCAAGAGAGATAACAGAACACATTGGAGTAAGAAAGGAATTTTTGGGAAATGACTTCTCCCTATAAAGATAGACAGGCAAAATTATCAAGTGAAATAGAAAAAAGAGGAGCACAGGGTTTTATTAGCACTTCTGTGGCAGATATGCTTTATCTGACTGGTTTTTCAGGAGAAGGATTGATTTTTTTTCTTCCAGAAGAAAAGCCATATATTATCACTGATGGAAGATATGTAGAAGAAGCTATGAAATTAAAAGATATAAAATTAGTTCAGGTGAAACCAGGAAATGGATATATAAAGACGTTTTGTATGCTAATAGACAAACCTATATCACTTTTTTGTGGCAAGGACTTTCCTTTTAAATATGCTGAATATATAAGGAAAAATTCATCCTTTGGGCTTTTTGATGCAGACGATTTGACCTGTGAAATAAGAAGAAGTAAGTCTAAAGAAGAGATAACTCTTTTGAAAAAAGCTGCAGAACTTTCTTGTACTATTTTTTATAAAGTTAAAGATATGCTGAAAGCTGGCATTACGGAAAAAAAAGTTGCAGCTATGATTGTTTCAGAATCACTTGAGCATGCAGATGGAGTTTCTTTCGATCCTATTGTGGCTTTTGGCGCTAATTCGTCTATTCCTCATTATAGACCCCAAGGCATAGAGTTAAATAAAAAAGACATAGTTCTGATAGATATGGGTGTGAAATTTTCTGGATATTGTGGCGATATAACAAGGACTTTTATTTTCAATGGCGAAGATAGCCTTTTTTTTGAGCGCTATCAGTTGCTTTTTAAGGCCAGAGAGAAGGCCATTAGTTCAATAGCTGAGAATGTAGAGCTGTCTGTTCCTGAAAAAATTGTAAGGGAATTTCTTGGAGATGAAGCAAAATATTTTATCCATAGCCTTGGGCATGGTTTGGGTCTTGAAATTCATGAAAAACCTGTTTTAACTTCTGTAAACGAAATTAATCATATTAAAAATTTTATGGAAGGAGATGTTTTTACTATAGAGCCAGGCCTATATTATCCTGGCTGGGGTGGGATAAGAATTGAAGATGATTTTGTCATTGAAGATGGGATTGTAAAAAAGATTACCTTCTAAAAAAATTTATTCAAGAAAAAGTTTTTATTTTTAGTAATATTCAGCAAATTTATAAATAATTGTCAAGCAATTTAAAAATACATAAAAACAATTTATAAAAATCTATTTTAAATTAATTGTCTGATAATATTGACAATTCTGATAATTCATTTTAAAATTGTTTGTAATTTAAAAATTAAGGGAGTGATGTGAATAACAATTCAATTTTAAACGTTTTTGTTCTTTAAATTTTGTAAAAGAAGGAGGAAAAGGATGGAGGAGGTAACTCAAATTAATGGGACTGGAATTTCAGAAGCTGAAATAGGGGCCTATTGGCTCGAAGAAGACTATATTTATCCGAGTGAAGAATTTGTAAGAAAAGCTTATATTCAGAATCAACCGTTTTTAAACAAATTTAAAGAAGAAAATTTTCCTGAATGTTTTCATGAGTATGCCAACTTGCTAAGTTGGGATAGATATTGGACTACTACTCTTGATAGTTCAAATCCTCCTTTTTGGCGATGGTTTGTCGGCGGTAAATTAAACGCATGTTATAACTGTGTTGACAGACATCTTGACAAATATAAAAATAAAGCTGCTATTATTTGGGTTTCGGAGTCAGTAGACGAACCTGATAGGATTCTTACTTATCAGGAATTGTACGTAAAGGTTAATGAATTTGCATCACTACTTCTTGAAATGGGTTTAAAAGCTGGTGATACGGTAACATTTCATCTTCCTATGGTGCCAGAATTGCCTATTTCAATGCTTGCGTGTGCAAGACTCGGAATAATCCACTCCGAGGTTTTTGGAGGATTTAGCGGTCAGGCATGTGGAGAAAGAATTGCAGACTCAAAGAGCAAAATTCTTATAACAATTGATGGTTATTATAGAAGTGGGAAGTTTATAGATCATAAAGCAAATGCTGATATTGCGGTTGCCACTGCTGAAAAGCTTGGGCAAAAAGTTGAAAAGGTTCTGATCTGGACAAGGCATCCTGGAACCTACTCTTCCAAAACGCCCCTAGTTGAGGGAAGAGATCTTTTGTTAGATGATTTAATGAAGAAACACAGAGGCAAAAGGGTAGATTATGTTCCAATGCCTTCAGAATCAATATTATTTTTAATGTATACTAGCGGTTCTACAGGAAAACCCAAAGGGTGTGCACACAGTACAGGTGGTTATCTATCCTATGTTGCTGGAACAAGCAAATTTATACACGATATTCATCCTGAAGACGTTCATTGGTGCATGGCTGATATTGGATGGATAACAGGGCACAGTTACATAGTATATGGGCCTTTAGCAAATGCTGCTACATCTGTTATGTATGAGGGGGTTCCCTTATATCCCAATGTAAACAGAGTATGGCGTATAGCAGAGAGATTAGGGGTATCTATATTACACACTGCTCCCACAGCTATCAGAATGCTTATGAGAGCTGGGTCTAATCCTACTCAATATAAATGTGATTTTAGACTGTTGGTAACAGTTGGCGAGCCTATAGAACCTGAAGTTTGGAGATGGTATTACAAAGTGGTAGGTAAAAAAGGAGCAGTCGTCTTAGACACGTGGTGGCAGACAGAAACTGGAGGTTGGTTGTGTACTACCATTCCTAGCGTCATGCCGATGAAGCCTGGGAGTGCGGGGCCAGGAGCTTTAGGAATATATCCTGTTATATATGATGAACTTGGTAATGAAGTATTACCTGGTTCTGGTAAGGCTGGTAATTTATGTATAAAAAATCCATGGCCAGGGAGGATGCTTACAATCTGGGGAGATCCTGAGAGACTTGTAAAACAATATTACGAAAAATACTGTAAAAATAGAGACAGCAAAGATTGGCGTGATTGGCCATACTTTTCTGGTGATGCAGCAACTATGGCAAAGGATGGATATATTAGGGTTTTGGGAAGAGTTGATGATGTCATTAACGTTGCTGGGCACAGGCTTGGAACTAAAGAAATTGAATCAGCTGCGCTTACGTGTGAGGAGGTAGCTGAAGCAGCAGTAGTTCCAAAAAGCGATGAATTGAGAGGTCATGTACCTGATTTATATGTTTCTTTGAAGAGCGGTTATGAAACAGATAACAAGCATCTAGAAGATAAAATAAAACAAGCTATCTCTTCAATAATTGGTCCCATTGCAAGGCCTGCAAATGTTTATGTTGTCTCAGATATGCCCAAGACCAGATCTGGAAAGATTATGAGAAGAATACTTGCAGCTATTTCAAATAACAGGGAAGATTACGGTGATATAACAACTCTTGTTAATCCTGATGTTGTTGAAGAAATTCGTAATATTGTGCGCGGCGAATAAATAAAAAAATAGGAGGTTGAAAAAATGTCTAATTCAGAATTGAAAATGGCAAACCCAGGTGCTGTAGGTTTGGCAGGTTTTGCTTTGACTACTTTTGTATTAAACGTTGCAAATGCAGGACTTGTGCCTGCTGCACTTTTTGCTGCCTTGCCACTAGGTTTGTTTTACGGAGGGCTTGCACAGTTTATTGCTGGAGTTTTAGAATTTAGAACTGGTAATACATTTGGGATGGTAGCTTTTACTGGATATGGTTCTTTTTGGATGGCTTTAGCTGCTCTTATTTATTCTCCTGCCTGGGGTTGGATGCCAAAAGATGCTTTAGGCGCTGCTTTAGGAGTAACTTTGATTGCTTGGACAATCTTTACAGTTGTTATGACTTATCTTTCTTTCATGAGCAAAAATAGAACTGTGCAGATAATTTTTGTTCTTCTTTCATTATTGTTTATATTACTTGTTATTGCACATTACACTGAAAGTACAGCTATAAAGATATTTGCGGGGTATGAAGGAATTGCTACTGCAATTTCAGCTTGGTATGGCATGTTTGAGATAATTAAAGCTCAATTTAGCACTAAATAATTTATACAATTTTTTACAAATAAGAGAGATGCGTTATTAGAGAGCATCTCTCTTATTTTTTTTTGTCTTCTAAATTAGTAATTAAATAATTTACTTAGTTTATTATATTATTTAAATATCTTCTTGTTTGAAAAAAATAATTTTATGTTATATAATTTTTTGTATTAAACCAACTTGGCAGCAAAAAGCATATTTATTGAAGAAAATAATTTTATTTTGTTTAAAATATTATGTAAGGAGGCCAATTTGTGGATAACCCAAAAGAACAATTAGATACAATAAATAAAAATTTGGCACGTTTCTCAAAAGAATGGGGAAAGCAATCATCAGCTTTTTTTAATTTGTCCAAATCTATAAAAGCAGAAGGTGCTCTTTCAACAAAAACCAAAGAGCTTATTGCGGTAAGTCTTGCAGTTATTCTTAAATGTGAGTGGTGTATTAATTCCCATGTGAAAGCAGCGCTTGACAATGGAGCAACAAAAGAAGAGATTATGGAAGCTGCATGGGTGTCAGTTTTAATGGGTGGAGGCCCAGCACTAATGTATATGCAGTATGTTCAAAATGCCTTAGACAATTTGTCTAAATAATTTAAATTTTTTGTGTAAAATCTAAAATAGAGTAAAATCATTTTACATCACTTAAATGTGAGGAGCCAAAAAATTTGAGATATATAAATGAATGAAGATTTAAAAAAACTCAATAGCTTTCATAAAAAAATATCTTTTTTATTTTCTGCAGTTGTCTTTTTGATCTATTTTAGCTTTATTTACGTGGTTGCATTTGACATAGATTTTTTCTCAAATAATTTTTTGTTTAACTTGAATAGCGTTTTATTGTGTAGTTTTATTGTTATAATTTTGTGTTTGTTTATTACAGGAATCTATGTTTGGTGGAATAATAACTTTTACGAAAAAAGGCTTAACAAGTTAAAAAAATAAAATAAAGTTTAATAATTAATTTATAATATCTTATATGCAAAATAAGTTTAATGCTTTTCAAAATGCTTTAGCTCTTTTTGGTGACTATGTTGGGGCTGCTTCTTTTCTTGGGATAGCTGGCTTGACTGCTACTAAGGGGTTTGATGGTCTTTTTTATGCTGTTGGCTGGATAGTAGGTTGGCCCATAATGCTTTTTTTGGTAGCTGAACCTATGTCGAGAAGAGGGGTATCAACTTATATAGACCTGATTGCTCTCAGATTTAATGGTAGAGACGTTAAAGTTGCGCTTAGCTTAACAGGACTGTTGTGCATAATTATTTTCTTGGTTGCAGAATTAATTGGTGCTGCATGGCTGCTTTCTTTGGTTACTGGAATGGGTTATAATTTATCTCTTTTTATGGTCACATTTATTGCTGTTTGTTTTGTTTTAATGGGCGGGATGTTTGGAACTACATGGTTCCAAATTTATAAAACTGTAATATTATTTTCTCTTACTTTGATAATTCTTTTTCTAACCCTTTTCAAAATGAACACAAGTAACTTTTTTTTGACAAGTGGATTATTAAATAGTTTATTTTTGCCTCAAACTATTTTTCGTTATCCATTCGACTATTTTTCTCTCTCTTTTGCTCTTCTTTTTGGTACAGCTGGGCTTCCTAACATTTTGATAAGATTTTTTACTGTACAAGACAGAAGATCCGCAAGAATATCAGTTTTTCTTGCGACTTTATTAATTAGTATATTCTATCTAATAGTTTTTTTCCTTGGTGTTGAATCTAGATCTATTCTTGATAAGAAGGATTTAAATGACGGAGCTAATATGGTTTTGCTACATCTTACTTACTATATTGGACACGATTTACTGTTTTATATTACTACCATGATAACCTTCGTTACAATATTTGCTGTGTTAAGTGGGCTTTTTGTGGCGGGGGCTACAACTTTAAAAGAAGATGTATTTAATAGCAAAAAATCATATGTATGGGTTTTTTGTGTTATTGCGATTGGAATTATTGCTTTTTTATTAGCTATGGTCTTTATTGGACAAAATGTTGCATTTATGGTTGGACTTTCTTATTCTCTTGCTGCAAGTGCTAATTTCCCTGTACTTTTTTGTTCAATATATTTAGACAATATTTCTAAAAACGCACTAATATTAGGAAGTTTGGTGGGGGCGACTTTGGCCATAATTCTTACAATACTTGGACCGACCGTTTGGGTAGACATCTTTCATTATAAAGCACCAATTTATCCTTTTATTGACTCAACTTTAATTTCAATGCCTATATCTTTTATAACTATCATATTTTTTTCAAGATTTTACAAATAGAAATGCTCTAAATTCAAATTAAATGAATTGTCAGAAAAATACCAAAATTTAGTTTTATTATATTTTTTAAGTAAGCAATATATAATTGGATATTAATAAAAAAATATTTTTTTGACAGGAGGAGAAACGTGGATCTTAAGACAATTAAAGAAGAGGCTAGAAAGAAGTTTAACAATTTTTGTAGGGTTTGTGTTGTTTGTGATGGAAGAGCATGTGCAGGAGAAGTTCCTGGAATGGGGGGAACTGGAACAGGAGAATCTTTTAAACAAAATGTTAGAGCTTTGTCTGATATAAGGTTGAACCTCAGAGTAGTGCACGATGTTTTAGAACCTGATACTTCAATTAATCTTTTTGGGATAAACCTTTTGACTCCAATAATGGGGGCACCCATAACAAACGCATCGCTTAATTGTGGCGGTGGTCTTACTGAATTTGAATTGGTCTCTTCTCTTGTTAAAGGATGTCACGATGCAGGAAGTCTGGGGTGGATAGGGGATCCTGCAATTCCTAGCATGTTTACGGATGGTCTAGAGGCAATAAAGTTGGCTACAAGGGGTGTTGCAATTATTAAGCCAAGAGTGGATCAGGGGGAGATAATAAGAAGATTCGAAGATGCTATTCAAGCGGGCGCAATAGCTGTAGGTATCGACATAGATGGTGCTGGTCTTGTAACTATGAAACTTAAAGGGCAAGCTGTGGGGCCAAAAAACATAAGTAAGATTAGAGAACTGGTTAATTCTGTAAGTGTACCGTTTGTTGTAAAGGGGATTATGACCCCAGATGAAGCAGTTGCTTGTTTTGATGCTGGTGCAAATGCAATTGTTGTTTCTAATCATGGAGGCAGGGTTCTAGATTTTACTCCTGGTGTAGCTGAAGTGCTTCCTAAAATAATAAAGGCAGTAGGTAAAGATGCTATAGTTCTTGCAGACGGTGGGGTAAGATCTGGAGTTGATGCGTTGAAACTAATAGCGCTTGGTGCAAAGGGAGTGCTTGTGGGAAGACCCCTAATAACTGGAGCGTTTGGCGCTATGTCTGAAGGAGTAAAGTTTATAATTGAAAAATATACTCAGGAATTGTATGCTGCGATGATCCTAACAGGGTGTAAAAGCATAAAGGATATTGATTCAAGAATAATTTTTGAAAAGTAGTATACATTATTGTGGGGGGGTAATTTTTAAGACACCAGACAATTCTCCTTAAATATAGAGACAATAAAGCAGGATAGTGACTTAGATTAACTTTTTAAATTTTTTAAAATAACAAAGATTTTCTTTGTTTTTAACGTTAGTATGAGATCATAGAATGTTATAAGAATAAACGTTAGCAAACTTACAAAAATTATTGTTATTTGATAAATAAAAAAGATCCCTGTCGCATCATCGAAATCTATTCCATACTTTTTTGACGCCATCCATATTCCAAAACTCAAAAGTCCTATGTTTACAAAGAAGGTTGATATCAAAGATTCGATAAGTAGGATTTTACCTACTAAATTGAAGTAAAGTAAGAGTATTCCCAATGAAATTAATAACAAACACAGAATATTTGCCAGATAGACTCTTTTGAAAATACTGCTTTTTGTTAGATCTAAAAAAGGATGAACCAAAAGCCAAAAATTAGGGAATCTAATTTTGAAGTGTTTGAATTTTTTCCTTATAAATATCGATAGGAAGAATAATATTAAAAAGATAATAGTCATAACTATCGGCAAAAAAAGAATATTTATAGAAATTTTGACTCCTATACACAGACAAAAAAGACCAAGTGTTAATATTGTAAAAAAGTCTAAAAGCTGTTCGGTAGCTATGCTAACCAAAACCGATGGAAATGGTAAATTGGATGTTTTTGATAGGTATATGCCTCTAATCAAATCTCCTAATCTCAATGGTAAAAATGAATTGATGGCAAATCCTACTCCTTCACCTGCAATTAAGTGTCTAAAACTTAGATCTTTTGATATGTTGGCTAATAAATTTTTCCAGATATAAGCCCTAAGATTTAGCACAATAAAAAACAACACAAAAAAAGCTATTATAAATTCTTTATTAAAGTTAAAAACAACTTCTAAAACTCTTTTTATATCAATATTTATAGCTAGTAAATAAACTAAGAATAACGATATTAAAACGCTTAAAAGATTTTTGACAAGCCTTGAGTTCATTAAGATAATCTTAATTTTTTTTAAATTATAAGAGATCTTCCTGTCATCTCTTCTGGCTGAATTATTCCCATAAGTTCAAGAACTGTTGGCGCTACATCTGCTAAAATTCCATTTTCTCTTAGAGGTTTTTTGTTTCCTACAATGACAAATGGAACGGGATTGGTGGTATGAGATGTCATTGGCTCCCCTGTATTTTTATCAAGCATCTCCTCGCAATTCCCATGATCTGCAGTTATCACAATAGGAAATTTGTTTTCAAATAAGTCAAATATTTTGCCCAAACAGATGTCCACAGCATTAAGAGCTTTTTTTACAGCTTCAAAATTGCCAGTATGTCCAACCATATCGGGATTTGCAAAGTTTACTACCGTAAAGTCATAATTTTTATCAAACAGGGATTTTAAAAGACTTTCCGTAAGTTCAAAAGCGCTCATTTCGGGTTTTAGATCATAAGTTGCTACCTTTGGAGAATGAATTAAGATTCTCTCTTCTTTATCAAATGGTTCTTCTCTGCCGCCATTGAAGAAAAAGGTCACGTGTGCATATTTTTCTGTTTCTGCTGTATGAAGCTGAAACAAGCCTTTATTTGATATAACTTCTGCTAGGACGTTTTTTGGTATTTCATTTTTAAAGGCTACTGGCAGTGGGAACTCTTTATCGTATTCTGTAAAAGTTAATGGAAATAGTTTAAGTTTTATCACGTTAAACTCTTTGAATTCAGGATCTAAGAGCGCTCTGGTAATTTGTCTCATTCTGTCTGCTCTAAAATTGAAAAATATAATTGAATCGCCATCTTTTATTCTTGTTTCATGCGAGTTGAGACCTACTGAAAATGGTGTAAAAAATTCGTCTGTTTCGCCTTTTCCTGACAAATAGATAATTGCTTCTTCGTAAGTTTTAAAATTTGTCTTATCCCTGCCCGTAAACACATCATATGCTTTTTGGGTTCTTTCCCATCTTTTGTCTCTGTCCATGGCATAATATCTTCCTGAAACAGATACGATTACTCCAGTTCCCTCTTGTTTTGTATGAGCTTCTACTTCCTTTAAGAAATTTATAGCAGTTCCTGGTTGAGTATCTCTGCCATCAGTAATTGCATGAACGTAGACGTTCTTTACTCCTTCCTGTTTTGCCATTGTGATAAGAGATTTTAGGTGTTCAATATGGCTATGAACTCCACCGTCAGAAACGAGACCAACAAGATGAAGGGCTTTTTCTCTTGCTTTGTTCATAACACATTTTAATTCTTTATTTGTGAAAAAGCTTCCATCTTTAATGGCTTTATTAATTCTTGTGAGTTCCTGATACATAATCCTACCTGCCCCGAGGTTTAAATGACCTACTTCTGAATTTCCCATTTGACCTGGTGGAAGGCCAACTTCTTCACCTGATGCTACAAGGAGGGTATTTGGATATGTGTTCATAATTCTTCTGTAGTTTGGCATGTGAGAAACTGCAACTGCATTGCCGTAAGTTTCCTTGCTAAAACCAAAACCATCCAATATTATAAGCAATATCTTATTCACTTTTCCCTCCTAGTTTTTAGTCAGAATTTGCTTTATTTATTTTAAGACATGTTTTCTATAATTTTTGAAAATTCTTTTACATCAAGGCTTGCCGAACCAACCAATACGCCTTTAAATCCTGCATCAATAAATGATTTTGCGTTTTTATGATTGACTGAACCACCATAAAGACAATCCGGGAGGGCTCCTAATTTTGATTCTAATTCTTTAATTAAAGCAAATGATCCTTCTGCGTTAGCAGTTTTACCAGTTCCTATTGCCCAGACTGGTTCATATGCGAGAATTATATTTTCGAAAAAGCTTTTTACTAAATTTAACTGATTAAGCGTTACTTCAAGTGATTTGCCAGCGTCTCTTTCTTCTTCTGTTTCGCCAAAGCAATAAATTACTTTTAATCTATTAGCTGCAGCTTTAACCTTTTTAAACAACAAATCATCTGATTCTTTGAAGTAGTGTCTTCTTTCAGAGTGACCAATTATCGCGTATTTTACTCCTACACTTTCTAACATTCCAATGGATATCTCTCCTGTGAAGGCGCCTTTTTCTTCGAAAAATAGATTTTGAGCGCCGATCTCTATTAAGGATCCAAAGGAGGCTTTCACGGCTCTTTCAAGAGAGACAAAGGAAGGACAAATTACAGTTTTAACGCTGTTTTTTAGATTTTGTCTTAATTCACAAATATATTCATCTACTTCATCTGAAGTTTTATTCATTTTAAAGTTTGCGATAGCGTAATTCATTTTAGCTCCTTTCTGGGAGGACTGATATACCAGGCAAATCAGCTCCTTCCAAAAATTTTAATGCTGCCCCTCCGCCTGTTGATACGTGAGTGAAGTGCTGATCAAGGTTCATCATTCTTACAACTTCAGCAGTGTCTCCGCCACCTGATACGGTAATTGCGGATGAAAGCGCGATGTACAAGCCTACTATTCTTGTCCCGTATGAAAAGTCCGGAATTTCAACAATTCCAAGTGGTCCATTCCAGAATATTGTTTTTGCCTTTGATATTTGAGCTTTAAACATTTCTATAGTCTTTGGCCCTATGTCAACTCCATACCAATCAGGCGGAATTTCGTCTACATTAACTACTTTGGATTCTGATGCTGGTCTTAGTTCCTTTGCTACCATCACGTCTACAGGTAATAATATCTTTTTTCCATTGTTTCCTAATATTTCTTTTGCTACAGCATCCATGTTGTCTTCTACATATGATCTTCCAATTTCATATCCTTTTGCTTTTAAGAAGGCAAAACTCATTCCACCACCTACACAAATGCTATCTACCTTGTCTATTAAGTTACCTATAACCTTTATTTTGTCAGAGACTTTTTTACCACCTGCCACTACTACTAGCGGTTGTTCAGGATTGTGCAACAACTTGTTTAAAGTATTTATTTCCTTTGCCAACAAAAATCCTGCCATAGAAGGTATTAACTTTGGTACCGAGGAAATTGATGCATGTTCTCTATGGCATGCACCGAATGCTTCTGCTACATATATATCTCCAAGTGAGGCTAAGAATCTTGCATATTCTGGATCATTTTTTGTTTCTCCTGGACAAAACCTAAGGTTTTCAAGGAGCAATACTTCTCCATTTTTTAGTTCTTTTGATAATTTAACAACATCTTCTCCCTGACAGTCAGGTGCTAGGTGAATCCTGAAACTTGATAATTCTTCAAGTCTTTTTTTTACACCTCTTAGTGAAAATTCCTTTTCTCTATTTTTTGGGCGACCAAAGTGAGATGCAAGAATAACCTTTGCTCTTGCGTTTACCAGATAGCCAATTGTTGGTAATACTGCTCTTATTCTCATATCTCCTGTGAGATTTCCTTCAGAATCTGCTGGATCGTTAAGATCTGCTCTTACGAAAACTCTTTTTCCTTCTAACTGGTAGACAGGGAAATCTATAAGTAATTTTTTATTAAATTCCATTTCAGCCTCCTAAAGTAACTAATCTTTTTTTTTAAAATATAAAACCACGTATTTATTTGCTGTAGGTCTAAAATTAAAATATTTTTAATTCTTACTTAAAGGCTGGTATAAGTTTTTTGGCCAAATCTACGACCCTACATGCATAACCGTGCTCATTGTCATACCATGCGTAAATTTTATATATATCTCCTGTTTTATTTAACATTAAGCCGTCAATTATTGAAGAATAAAATGTGCCGATATAATCAGATGAAACCAAAGGAGTTTCTGTATACTTCAGAATCCCCTTTAAAGGCTCGCATGATTCAGCTTCCTTATAGGCCGATTTGATTTCTTCAATTGAGGGCTGTTTTTCCAAAATAACGCTAAGATCAACCATTGAACCTGTGGGAACAGGAACCCTTAGCGCTACTCCGTCCATTTTGCCATTTAATTCTGGTATGACCTTTCCAATTGATTTTGCGGCACCCGTTGAAGTAGGCACAATGTTTATGGCAGCAGAACGCGCTCTTCTAAAATCTTTTTTGTGTGTACCGTCAAGTAGTCTTTGATCCATAGTGTATGCGTGTACGGTTGTCATAAAGCCTGAGACTATTCCAAACTTATCAAATAATACTTTTACAGCGGGTGCGAGACAATTGGTTGTGCAAGATGCGGCTGAAATTATTTTGTGATTATTTAAATCTAGTATCTGGTCGTTTACTCCTACAACAATAAAAGCGTCAACATCTTTCCCTGGGGCAGTAATTAGAACCTTTTTTGCCCCTGCTGTTATGTGGTTTTCAGCTAGTTCTCTTTTCGTAAGTTCGCCTGTTGACTCTATTACTAGGTCAATATCAAGTTCTTTCCATGGGAGCTTTGTTGTGTCCTTTCTTTCCTCGAGAATTTTTATTTTTTTTCCTTCAATAATTAAATTGTCATCATCGAAGCTTACTTCTTTGCTCCAGGTTCTGTATGTAGAATCATACTGCAATAGATGAGCTAACTGAGGTATTTTCCTTGAACTGTTTATTGCTACTATTTCAATATCTGGCAATGAAAAGGCAAGCCTAACAAATAAACGCCCAATTCTTCCAAAACCATTAACTGCTACTCTCATGTTCTCCCTCCTACAGGTTAAATGTTAATTTCCTTATTTGTCTAAATACAGATGAAACTTGATTTTTTGACATTCCAAGATGTTCTCCAATTTCTTTCATGGAAAATAATGGGTGATCTTTCTTTAAGGCCATCATTTTTTGCCATTTTATAGGCAATTTATAATAATTTTCAGAACTTTCAAGAATATTTATTGATCTTAATATTTCAAGAGATGCCTTTATTTGCCTTTTTATATTGCCAGTTTCATAGTTTACTTCTCTGTTTATTTCGTTATTAGCTTCCTTTTTTATGGCTTCTGCTTCAAGGTAGGCACAGAAATTATGCACTTGAATATATGCTAAAAAGGAAACTATTTCGTTAAAATTTTTTAAAAAAAGAGAGTAGCTGTTGGCTTTTCTTATTTTAAAATTAAAGCCAATTTCTTCTAGGAGTGCAGAAAGAAAACCAAATATTTCGCTATTTGTGATAATTTCGAGGTGATAACCATTTTTTGTGCTTAAATAACCTGAATTTAGAAATAATCCTCTT